>NZ_BBOC01000036.1:0-50047 GCF_001485335.1 Type-D symbiont of Plautia stali
CGGCAGCTTAGCCGTTAATGGATTGACCGCCTGATTGTTGATCCACACTTCATAGTGCAAATGCGGGCCGGTAGAGCGTCCGGTATTACCCGACAACGCAATGCGATCTCCCCGCTTCACTTTCTGTCCAGGTTTCACCAGCACTTTGCTCAGGTGCATATAACGGGTCATATACTGACGACCATGGCGAATGGCCACATAGTTACCGGCAGCACCGCCATTTTTAGCCATCACCACTTCACCGTCGCCCACGGCCAGCACTGGAGTACCAATCGGCAGGGCAAAATCGACACCTTTGTGTGGCGCGATACGCCCCGTCACCGGGTTAAGTCGGCGTGGGTTGAAGTTGGATGAGACGCGATACTGCTTCACGGTAGGGAAACGCATAAAGCCACGAGCAAGGCCGGAGCCGTTACGATCGTAGAATTTGCCGTCTTCCGCGCGGAAAGCGTAATAATCTTTGCCGCCAGTGCGCAGGCGCACACCCAGCAACTGGCTCTGCGCGCTTTTGCCATCCAGCATTTCGCGGGACATCAGCACGCTAAAATCATCACCGGCACGCAGTTTGCGGAAATCCATCTGCCACTGCATGGCTTTAATGACGTTGCTGGTTTCGGCGCTGGTCAATCCGGCACGCTGCGCGCTGGCACCAAAGCTGCCGCGCACTTCGCCTTTCAACACGCTGTTTTGCCATTCACCCTTTTGCATCTCCTGCTGCATCTTAAAGCTGCCATTCGGCTGACGCGTATAGGTGCGAGTTTCACGGCGATCCACTTCCCAGGTGAAGTCTTGCAGCTGTCCGTCTGCATCCAGTGTCCAGCTTAGTTGCTGGCCGACACGCAGATTACGGAAGTCTTTGTCGCTGCTCACCAGCGCATTGATATCACCGAGATCGATACCATACTGATTGAGCGCGCTGCTTAACGTATCACCCGACGAAACGGTGTAATCGTGCTGATTCGGGTTATCCGGCACATCTTTATCGATGTCATCCGTGGGGATGTCTTCTTCCGGCTCTGCCGTGGTTTGATCAATCGGCTCACTGGATTCAGGCAGTAACGTACGCAGTTCGTTTTTGTCCAGCGTGATGTCTTTCACAATGGGCGCAACGTCATGGGGATGATAAACATAGGGCCGCCAGACAGCGACGGCCAATGTCACAACAGTTAATGTACCCAACATAACGCGGTGGGGACGCGGCAAATTATTAAATGCGAGGGCGACAGAGCGGGCTATCTGCTGCACTTTTACCTATTCCTCTATGCTCCATTCAGGCAGCTCGCATACTGGCTCGACAACTGTGAGAGGAATTTCACATAGCTGTCTTTGGTTAAGCTGATTCCCATGCCCAGCGGATCAAGGGTGCCTTTACGCACGTTGGTTCCGCGAGACACGGCATCGATGACGGCCGGCCTGAATTGTGGTTCAGCGAAAACGCATACGGCTTTCTGCTCAACCAACTGTGTTCGTATTTGATGTAAACGCTGGGCACCGGGTTGGATCTCAGGGTTGACGGTAAAATGTCCGGTGGGGGACAAACCGTAGTGTTTTTCAAAGTAGCTGTAAGCATCGTGAAAAACGAAATAACCTTTGTTCTTAACCGGGGCAAGCTGCGCGCCAATGTGCTTGTCAGCATCCGCTAATCCTGCCTCAAATTGCTGCAGGTTCGCGTCAAGTTTGGCTCTGCTTTGCGGCATAAGTTCCAATAATTTTCCATGGATTGCAACCGCAGATTGCCTCGCTATCTCTGGGGACATCCACAGGTGCATATTAAACTCCCCGTGATGGTGGTGATCATCAGACGCGTCTTGGTCTGCAGACTTTTCTGCACCATGGTCATGATCGTGACCATGCTCATGTTCTTCCTCCTCTTCACCCCCCCGGATCAGCAGCGGTTTCACCCCAGGCATCGCGGCAATTTCCAGGTTTTTAGCCGCCGGTAACTCCGCCGCAGACTTGGTGAGGAACGCCTCCATTTCAGGACCGACCCAGACGACTAAGTCCGCGTTTTTAATACGTTTTACATCCGAAGGACGCAAGGCATAATCATGCTCTGAAGCACCATCTGGCAGCAACACTTCAACCGGTGTGACGCCATCCGCAATGGCAGCGGCAATAAACCCCAGAGGTTTAATCGAAGCGACGACAGCAGACTGTGCTGGCAGTGCAAAAGCGGCAACCATTGCCGCAGCAGGAAGAGTAAAAACAAGGCGCTGCTTAATGTGTAACATAATGCGTCATTCCATCGTGACCCGTAGATGGAATGTGATATTATAACATCCGAAATTCAATGCAACCCGTAAATACTATGTCGTCACTTGTTACACTTGAAAACATTTCAGTGAAGTTCTCTCAGCGTCCCGTGCTGGCAGGCATTAGCCTGTCACTGGAACCGGGAAAAATCCTCACGCTGCTTGGGCCAAATGGCGCAGGTAAATCGACGCTGGTGCGCACGGTACTGGGTTTGCTGACCCCCACCAGCGGTACAGTTAAACGCACGCCCGGTTTACGCATCGGCTATGTGCCGCAGAAACTGCATATCGACCCCACCCTACCGATCACCGTTGAGCGTTTTATGCGCCTGACGCGTGGCAGCCAACGGGATGCGATCATGCCTGCGTTAAAACGCGTTCAGGCGGGTCATCTGTTGCAGGCACCCCTGCAAAAGCTTTCTGGTGGTGAAACACAGCGCGTGTTGCTGGCCCGTGCCCTGCTCAACCAGCCGCAACTCCTGGTGTTGGATGAGCCCACACAGGGCGTTGACGTCAACGGTCAGGTTGCGCTCTACGATCTAATCGATCAGCTACGTGGTGAACTCAACTGCGGCGTGCTGATGGTCTCACATGACCTGCATCTGGTGATGGCGAAAACGGACGAAGTGTTGTGCCTCAACCATCACATCTGCTGTTCCGGCACGCCGGAAGCGGTGTCGCAGCATCCCGAGTTTATTGCCATGTTCGGCCCACGCGGCGCGCAGCAGTTGGCTATCTATCGCCATAACCACAATCACCGTCACGATCTACAAGGACGTATTGTTCTGCGCAAAGGAAAGGGTTCCTGATGATTGAACTGTTATTACCCGGCTGGCTCGGTGGTGTTTTGCTGGCGCTGGCGGCGGGACCGTTAGGCTCATTCGTGGTCTGGCGTCGCATGTCCTATTTCGGCGATACCCTGGCACATGCCTCTCTGCTGGGTGTGGCATTTGGCCTGCTGCTGAATGTGAATCCCTATTACGCCGTCATTCTGGTGACCGTTTGCCTGGCTTTGGGACTGGTATGGCTGGAGCGTCGTCCGCATCTGGCCATTGACACCCTGCTCGGCATCATGGCGCACAGTGCGCTATCACTGGGCCTGGTGGTGGTCAGCCTGATGCAAGGCGTGCGCGTCGATTTGATGGCGTATCTGTTTGGTGATTTACTGGCAGTCACACCTGATGATTTGTGGATGATGGGCGGCGGCGTCGCGATTGTGTTAGCGGTGATGGCTTGGCAGTGGCGTTCACTGTTATCCATGACCATCAGCCCCGAACTGGCGCAGGTTGATGGTGTGAATATTCAACGCACGCGCTTGATGCTGATGCTGGTAACGGCGTTGACCATTGGTGTGGCGATGAAATTTGTCGGTGCGCTGATCATCACCTCACTGCTGATTATCCCCGCCGCGACCGCGCGCCGTTTTTCACGTTCACCCGAGCAGATGGCGGGCTTTGCGGTGCTGATTGGCATTTTGGCTGTGACGGGGGGATTAACTTTCTCCGCCACCTATGACACGCCTGCAGGCCCGTCGGTGGTGCTGTGTGCCGCCGTGCTGTTCATCCTGAGCATGGCAAAAAAACCGGCGGCATAGCGCCACCGGTTAGGTTTACTCTTCGCGGGTGATACCGAAATGCTTGTAAGCATGCTGCGTGGCCAGACGGCCGCGCGGTGTGCGCTGAATGAAACCCTGCTGAATCAGGAAGGGTTCAATGACATCCTCAATGGTTTCCCGCTCTTCACCAATCGCCGCCGCCAAGTTGTCCAGTCCCACCGGTCCACCGGAGAATTTATCGATAATGGCCAGCAGCAGTTTGCGGTCCATGTAATCAAAGCCCTGATTATCGACATTCAGCATATCGAGCGCACTCGCGGAGACTTCCCCACTCATGTTGCCGTTGGCGCGCACTTCCGCATAGTCACGTACACGCCGCAACAGACGGTTTGCAATACGTGGTGTGCCACGCGCACGACGCGCCACTTCCAGTGCCCCTTCTTCACTTAACGACAGGCCCAGGCAAGCCGCGCTACGGCTGACGATGTGTTGCAGATCTGGCACGTTATAGAACTCAAGACGCTGCACAATGCCGAAGCGGTCACGCAGCGGCGAAGTCAGTGAACCGGCACGCGTGGTCGCGCCAATCAAGGTAAACGGCGGCAGATCGAGTTTGATGGAACGCGCCGCTGGACCTTCACCGATCATGATATCCAGCTGATAATCTTCCATCGCCGGGTAAAGCACCTCTTCCACCACTGGCGACAGACGGTGAATCTCATCGATAAACAGTACGTCGTGCGGCTCAAGGTTGGTCAGCATGGCCGCCAGATCGCCCGCCTTCTCCAACACCGGCCCAGAGGTGGTGCGCAGGTTAACCCCCATCTCGTTGGCGACAATGTTTGCCAGCGTGGTTTTACCCAGCCCAGGCGGGCCAAAAATCAACAGATGGTCAAGGGCATCACCACGCAGTTTCGCCGCCTGGATGAAAATCTCCATCTGCTCACGCACCTGCGGCTGACCGACGTATTCCGTCAGCAGTTTAGGGCGAATGGCGCGGTCGAGGCTCTCTTCTTCGTTTAAAGGGACACCCGAAACCAGGCGATCGGCTTCAATCATGCATTACCTCAAATAGCTGCGCGCAGGGCTTCACGAATCAGGGTTTCACAGTCCGCATCAGGTTTGCCTACTTTGCTGATCATGCGGCTGGCTTCCTGCGGTTTATAGCCCAGTGCCACCAGTGCTGCAACTGCTTCAGCTTCCGCATCATTGCTCTGTGGCGCTTCGGATGGGGTGGTCAACGTAAAGGTTGAGTCACTGCCGAACAGATCGCCGTGCATGCCTTTAAAGCGATCTTTCATCTCAACTACCAGGCGCTCGGCGGTTTTCTTGCCCACGCCCGGCAGCTTGATCAGTGATGCAATCTCTTCACGTTCCACGGCGGTGACAAACTGCTGTGCGGACATCCCGGACAGGATAGCCAGCGCCAGCTTCGGCCCGACGCCGTTCACTTTCACTAATTCACGGAACAGTGCACGCTCCTGCTTATTGTTGAAACCAAACAGCAGTTGCGCATCTTCACGCACCACAAACTGGGTGAAGATAATCGCTTCCTGGTTGATGTCCGGCAGCTCATAGAAGCAGGTCATTGGCATATGTACTTCATAACCGACACCGTGCGCCTCAATTAACACCAGCGGCGGCTGTTTTTCCAGAATGTTGCCTCGTAGACGACCAATCACCTGAGCAGTTCCTTATATAAGTCGATTCATACCCTAAATATTTACCCTGACAGCACCGCGGCAACCAAGCGAACCCCGACTTGCTTGCTGTGTTAAGCGATTCGGGTGAACGAGGGCAGACAACGCATCAGTCAGTGCAACATGACGGGTATTTATAACATAAAAAAGGCTGGATCAATATCCAGCCTTCATCTCTGTCGCCTTTATCAACCCGACCGTAATCGACCGCGCGTCATCACCAGTTTTGTATCACTCAACCGCGAGGCGTTCTGGCTGAGATGGCAATGGGTAATCGCGATAGCTAACGCATCAGCGGCATCCGCTTGCGGATTAGCAGGGAGTTTCAGCAAGGTACGCACCATATGCTGCACCTGGCTTTTCTCTGCCCCACCGGTACCGGTGACCGTTTGCTTGACCTGCCTTGCGGCATATTCAAACACGGGCAAATCGAGGTTCACAGCGGCTACGATAGCGGCACCACGCGCCTGTCCCAGCTTCAACGCGGAGTCGGCATTCTTCGCCATGAAGACTTGCTCAATAGCGAAATAATCCGGTGAGAATTGGGTGATGATTTCACTCACCCCGGCGTAAATGAGCTTGAGGCGAGATGGCAGGTCGGTGACATTGGTACGGATGCAGCCGCTGCCCAGATAACTGAGCTGGCGGCCCACCTGACGAATCACACCGTAACCGGTGACGCGCGAACCGGGGTCAATCCCGAGAATGATCGCCACTACGCGCCTCCGGCTGTTGGGTTAGTGGATAACGCCATTACAGCGTTTCCGCGACCTCATCAGAAATTTCACCGTTGTGGTAAACTTCCTGCACATCGTCGCAATCTTCCAGCATGTCGATCAGACGCAGCAGTTTCGGTGCAGTTTCGGCATCCATTTCTGCTTTGGTCGAAGGAATCATTGAGACTTCTGCGGTATCGGCTTTCAGGCCACCGGCTTCCAGTGCATCACGCACGGCACCCAACTCTTCCCAGGCCGTAAAGACATCAATCGCGCCATCGTCGTAGCTGACCACGTCTTCTGCACCGGCTTCTAATGCCGCTTCCATCACTGCATCTTCATCCTGACCCGGCGCAAAGGAGATCACACCCTTTTTGCTGAACAGGTAAGAAACAGAACCATCGGTACCGAGATTTCCGCCGGTTTTGGTGAAAGCATGGCGCACTTCACCCACGGTACGGTTACGGTTGTCACTCAGGCACTCAATCATCACGGCTGAGCCGCCAGGACCGTAACCTTCATAGATGATGGTTTCCATGTTGGAATCATCTTCACCGCCCACTCCGCGTGCAATCGCACGGTTCATGGTGTCACGCGTCATGTTGTTGGACAGGGCTTTGTCCATTGCTGCGCGCAGACGCGGGTTAGAGCCGGCATCGCCGCCGCCCAGTTTCGCTGCGGTCACCAGTTCACGAATGATTTTGGTGAAGATTTTGCCGCGCTTAGCGTCCTGCGCCGCCTTGCGGTGCTTGGTGTTCGCCCACTTACTGTGTCCAGCCATCTTTACTGTTTCTCCGATCTTTAACAGGGTGCAGGCTATCTCACTTGCAATCTTGTTCCCCGGCAGTGCTCGCAATCCTCACGTACAAGAGTACGCTCCGGTTGCTGTGCGCTGGCGGTGAACAACCTTGCTGCGACGATAACGCCTGACTGTTCAATATTGGGGGCGTATAACTGACAATGTGTGTCGATTACGCCCATCTATTCAATTTAGCGGTGCGAGATGGATGTCTGGCACCGGATTTTAGTACGAAGGAAATACGCTTCGTCGAATTTGTGGAATCTACCTTAATCGCCGCCAAAAAAACGCGCGGCGGCGGGCATTCAGGTAAATTCTTCGATTGCCTGGCGGTTACTCCAGGACTTGGTTAAGGCTGCGGCAGCGGCGGGGTCCAGCCAGCGGGCGGCGAGGTGTTCGGTGAGCAGCAAATCGCGCTCCTGCGGCAGTGCCAGCCGGAACCAGTGTTCACGGTTATGGGTGGTGCCTGGCGCATAGCGATGGCGATAGTGCGGGAAGATTTCAAACTCAATGTGTTTGTGACAATCATCCAGCACCAGCTGTTCACCGACTACGTCGATACCGAGCTCTTCTGTTACCTCTCGTTGTGCGGCCTGACGCGGGGTTTCACCCGCCTCAAGGCTGCCCGTGACGGATTGCCAAAAGCTGGCATCGTCACGTCGCTGCAGCATTAACACCCGGCCGGTATCTCGCGCAAAAATCACCACCAGCACCGAAACCGGGTATTTATAGCCCATTACTTGTTCTCTGACTTTTCTTTCTTCGGTGCCACCAAAATGCCCAAATCCAGCAGCGCTGCCGGGTTGGCTTCACTTGGTGCTTCGGTCATCAGACACGCAGCTGCGGTGGTTTTCGGGAACGCGATAACATCACGGATGTTGTCGGTGCCGGTTAGCAACATAGTCAGACGATCCAGACCAAACGCCAGGCCCGCATGCGGTGGAGTACCGTACTTCAGTGCGTCCAGCAGGAAGCCAAACTTCTCGCGCTGCTCTTCTTCGGTGATGCCGAGGATGCTGAACACCGTCTGCTGCATTTTACCGTTATGGATACGCACTGAACCGCCACCCACTTCGTAACCGTTAATCACCATATCGTAGGCATTCGCTACCGCCTGGGTTGGGTCTTCTGCCAACTGCTCAGCCGTCAGTTCTTTCGGTGAAGTGAACGGATGGTGCATCGCCGCCAGACCGCCCTCTTCGTCCGCTTCGAACATCGGGAAGTCGATCACCCACAGCGGGGCCCACGCTTTCTCATCGGTGATTTGCAGATCGCGACCCACTTTCAGACGCAGTGCGCCCAGCGCATCCGCCACCACTTTGGCACGGTCAGCGCCGAAGAAGATCAGGTCACCATCTTGTGCAGCAGTGCGGCTCAGGATCGCTTCAACGATTTCCGGGGTAAGGAATTTCGCCACCGGGCTCTGTACACCCTCGAAGCCGTTCGCACGCTCGTTGATCTTCATCCACGCCAAACCTTTAGCGCCGTAGATCTCAACAAACTTGCCGTATTCATCAATCTGCTTACGGGTCAGCGCCGCGCCGCCTGGCACACGCAGGGCAGCAACACGGCCTTTAGGATCGTTAGCCGGGCCCGCGAACACCTGGAATTCGACGCTTTTCAACAGGTCAGCCACGTCCACCAGTTCCATTGGGTTACGCAGGTCTGGTTTGTCGGAGCCGTAACGGTTCATCGCTTCGGCGAAAGTCATCTGTGGGAAGTCACCGAGGTCCACGCCTTTCACATCAATCCACAGTTCGCGGATCAGACGCTCCATCTTTTCACGCACCTGCTCGGCGGTCATGAAAGAGGTTTCTACGTCGATCTGGGTGAATTCCGGCTGACGGTCAGCACGCAGGTCTTCGTCACGGAAGCACTTCACGATCTGGTAGTAGCGGTCAAAGCCGGACATCATCAACAACTGTTTAAACAGCTGTGGAGACTGCGGCAATGCGTAGAACTTACCTTTGTGCACACGGCTCGGTACCAGATAGTCACGTGCGCCTTCTGGCGTGGCTTTGGTCAGCATCGGCGTTTCGATATCGAGGAAGCCCTCGTTATCCATAAAGCGGCGCACGAAGCTGGTGATTTTCGCACGGATTTTCAGACGCTGCGCCATTTCCGGACGACGCAGGTCCAGATAGCGATAGGTCAGGCGCGCTTCTTCGCTGTTGGTCTGGTTGGAGTCCAGCGGCAGGGGTTCAGCACGGTTAATAATGTTCAGTTCATGGGCGAAGACTTCAACATCACCGGTCGCCATATCGCTGTTGCGGTTTTTTTCTTCACGTGCACGCACGGTGCCGGTGATCTGGATACAGAATTCGTTGCGCAGCTCAGATGCCAGCTGGAAAGCTTCCTGACGATCGGCGTCGAAGAATACCTGAGCGATACCTCCACGGTCGCGCATATCGATAAAAATCAGGCTGCCCAGATCGCGACGGCGATTAACCCAGCCGCAGAGAGTGACTTGCTGACCCACGTGGGACAGATTGAGCTGTCCGCAATATTCTGTACGCATAACGTATCCTTTTAACTTCGCCGCTGCTGCCAGACAACATCAGGCCGCGTAACCTTCTGAGATGCTGTCGCAAAAAAGGCGGCTATTATAATGGAAAAACCCAGGCAGGATAAGTAGAGCCAGATCAAAGCGAATAAATGATCGGCAATTATCGTCGCTGTTTTTCCTGCCAACAGAGAAACAGGTTACATTACGCCACACATTCCCGCACACAAAGGATTCAGGAGCACCGGTTTGACACTTCGTATTGGGTTACCGCAATGGCAGCATCCGCGCTGGAAAATGTTCGGGCTGGAAACGCTCGCCGATTACGCCCAGCTGTTTGACTGTGTTGAAGGCAACACCACGCTCTACGCTTTACCGACGCCAGAAGTGGTGATGCGTTGGCGCGACATGACGCACGATGATTTTCGCTTTTGCTTTAAATTTCCCAAAAGCATCAGCCATACCGCCGCGCTGCGAAACTGTGACGACCTGCTCAACGAGTTCTTCCGCTTGCTCGACCCGCTCAGCCAGCGTATTGGCCAGTACTGGCTGCAACTGCCCGCCACTTTTTCACCGGCCCAGTTGCCAGACTTATGGGGATTTTTAGACAGTTTGCCCCGCAACTTTTGTTACGGCGTGGAAGTGCGCCACGAGCAGTTTTTCGCCAAAGGCGATGCGGAACGCGCTTTCAATCGCGGCCTGCTGGAACGTGGCGTTAATCGCGTGATCCTCGATAGCCGCCCGGTGCACGCCTCCACCTCGCAAACCGCTGCCGCCGTAGATGCCCGGGCGAAAAAGCCGCGCGTGCCGCCTCACGCAGTGCGTAGCGGGTCGCAGCCGATGGTGCGCTTTATCGGCAGCGACAGCGTAGAAGAGAGTCTGCCGTTGTTTGCGCCTTGGCGGAAAAAGCTGGCGGAGTGGCAGCATGACAGCGATCCCATGCTGTTTATTCATACGCCGGATATGGGCGAGGTGTTTCCGCTACTGCAGGCGCTGTGGCCACAGTTGCTGCAACTGGAACCCTCATTGCGCAATCTGCCTGACTGGCCGCAACAATCGAGTCTGTTCTAAACTCAAAGCGGGTGCAGCCTGCGGCAGTTTCTGCCAGAATAGCGCCCTTTCCGTTTTCTCTCCGGACCTTTCATTATGTCTGACCGCGATACGCTATTTTCCGCACCTATCGACAAGCTGGGTGACTGGACCTTTGACGAGCGCGTGGCTGAAGTCTTTCCCGATATGATTCAGCGCTCGGTGCCGGGCTATTCCAATATCATTTCGATGATTGGCATGCTGGCAGAACGCTTTGTGCAGCCCAACAGCCAGGTTTACGATTTGGGTTGCTCGTTGGGTGCCGCCACGCTCTCCGTCCGCCGCAACATTCATGTGCCGGGCTGCCAGATTATTGCCGTGGATAATTCACCGGCGATGGTTGAGCGTTGCCGCCGCCACATCGATGCCTTCCGCGCGGATACGCCGGTGCAGGTGATCGAAGCGGATATTCAGGATATCCATATCGAGAATGCTTCGATGGTAGTACTGAACTTCACGCTGCAATTCCTTGAGCCACCTGCCCGTCTTGAGCTGCTGAAGAAAATCGCGCAGGGCCTGAACCCCGGCGGCGCGCTGGTGTTGTCAGAAAAATTCAGCTTTGAAGATACCGACGTTGGCGAACTGCTGTTTAACATGCATCACGACTTCAAACGTGCCAATGGTTATAGCGAATTAGAGATCAGCCAGAAGCGCAGCATGCTGGAAAACGTGATGTTGACGGACAGCGTCGAAGCCCATAAAGCGCGGCTGAAAACGGCCGGTTTCGCCCATGCTGAGTTGTGGTTCCAGTGCTTTAACTTTGGTTCTTTGGTAGCGTTGAAATGATTGATTTTGGCCGTTTTTATCAGCAAATCGCCACGGGGCCACTCGCCAGCTGGCTTGAAGTCTTGCCTGCACAAGTTGCAGCGTGGCAACGCGAAAACCTGCACGGGAAATTCCGTGACTGGGAGAAGTCAGTCGAGTATTTACCTCTCCTGACGCCACAAAAGCTGGATTTGCTGGATAGCGTCAGTGCGCAAGCTGACAACCTCAGCGATCGTCAGCGTCTGGGTATTGAGAATCTGCTGCGCAATTTAATGCCGTGGCGCAAAGGGCCGTATTCCCTGTATGGCACTGAGATCGATACCGAATGGCGCTCCGACTGGAAATGGGATCGTGTATTGCCGCACATCTCTCCCCTGACGCATCGTACCGTGTTGGATGTCGGCTGCGGCAGCGGCTATCACATGTGGCGCATGATCGGTGCAGGCGCAAAACTGGTGGTCGGTATCGACCCGATGCAACTGTTCCTGTGCCAGTTCGAAGCCGTGCGTAAACTGCTGGGCGACGATCGCCGCGCGCATCTGTTACCGCTTGGCATTGAGCAACTGCCTGCGCTGCAAGCTTTTGATACGGTGTTCTCGATGGGCGTGCTGTATCACCGCCGTTCACCGCTCGATCATCTGCTGCAGCTGAAAAATCAGTTGGTGAGTGACGGCGAACTGGTGCTGGAAACCCTGGTGGTTGAAGGGGACGAAAACACTGTGTTGGTGCCGGGTGAACGCTATGCGCAAATGCGTAACGTCTACTTCATTCCCTCTGCTGCCGCCTTAAAAGGCTGGCTGGAGAAGTGTGGTTTTGTTGATGTGCGCATTGCCGATTACGCCGTGACTTCCGTGGAAGAGCAGCGCCGCACGCCATGGATGACCAGCGAATCACTGGCCGAGTTCCTTGATCCTAATGACAGCAGCAAAACGGTAGAAGGTTACCCAGCACCGCTGCGTGCGGTACTGGTGGCACGCAAGCCTTAGTGCTTATCGCCGCGACAGCGCCAGCTTCGCGGCGAAACCGATAAACACGCAGCCGGTCAAACGATCCATCACTTTCAATACCGCCGGACGGCGCAAATGCGCAGCAAAATACTGGCTGCCGCCGATCAGCACCGCATTCCACACCAGGCCAATTGCCATATGCGTCAACGCCATCAAGGTACACCACAGCGGCACTGACGCACCGGCCGGAATGAACTGCGGCAGGAAGGTGACATAAAATACGCCGACTTTCGGATTCAGCAGGTTACCGAATAATCCACGAGAGAAGCAGGCGACATAGCTTTGCGCTTTTGTCTGTACACCCTGACCCTCTTCCGCCTGGGTACGCGGATTAAGCAGCAGTTTGACCCCGAGGTAGAGCAAATAAGCTGCGCCGACCCACTTCAGCAGGTTATAGGCCATTTCAGATGCCAGCAGCAGCGCGCCTAAACCTAAGCCCACCGCCACGCCCCACACCAGACAACCCAGTGTTACGCCAAAAGCCGTCGCAGAAGCACGTTTCCCACCCTGGGCGGCGGCAGAACGCAGCACCAGCGCGGTGTCAAAACCCGGTGTCAGAGTCAGAATAGTGATCGCAAACAGAAAAGATAAAATCAGTGTCATGGCCTGCTCCTTGTTTGTGCGCCGCTATCTTAACGCTCACGTAACATATTGACGATAATTACCTTCCGTCAGTAATTGATAATAATTCTCAACTTGCCAGTTATGGTTAAATCTTCGTCATCTAACTGTGTCACCTTAGCAGCAACTGCTTTTCTCACATCAAGGAGTTGTCGCTATGAGTAAATTCATTTTTTCTTCTCCGCGTAAGTATGTTCAGGGTGCCGGTGTACTGGATGAGTTGGGAACCTATGTTGCTGAACTCGGGCAGCATGCGTTTCTGGTGGCTGACGATATCGTCTGGAATTTGATTGGTGAGCGCACGCAGAAAACGTTGCAGGCGGCAGGGATTGAATTCAGCCGCCAGCCGTTTAACGGTGAAGCCTCCAGCAATGAGATCAACCGCTTAACGCAGCTGGCAAAATCACAGGGCAGCAATGTGGTGGTCGGCCTTGGCGGCGGTAAAACCCTGGATACCGTCAAAGCGATTGCCGATGAGCTGAAACAGCCTGTTGCGATTGTACCCACCGTGGCCTCAACCGATGCGCCTTGCAGCGCGTTGTCGGTGATCTACTCGGACAGTGGTGTGTTTGAAAGCTATCGTTTTTACAGTAAAAACCCTGACCTGGTGTTAGTTGATACCGCAGTCTGCGCATCTGCGCCTGCCCGCCTGTTTGCATCTGGCATTGCAGATGGTCTGGCAACCTGGGTGGAAGCACAAGCGGTGCTGCGCTCTCATGCCAAGTCGATGGTGAATGGTGATCCGACTATCGCCGGGACTGCCATTGCACGTGCCTGCGAAGAGACGCTGCTGACGTGGGGATTCAGCGCCTACACCGCAGTGAGCGAAAAGCGCGTCACGCCAGCGGTAGAAGCCGTAGTGGAAGCGAACACCCTGCTCTCTGGTTTAGGTTTTGAAAACGCCGGTCTGGCCGGTGCCCATGCGATTCACAATGGGTTTACCGCCATTGATGGCGATATCCATCATCTGACCCATGGCGAGAAAGTGGCATACGGCACGCTGACGCAGATGGTACTGGAACAGCGCCCTGACGAAGAGATTGCGCGTTACATTCGCTTCTATCGCGCGATCAAGATGCCGACCACGCTGAAGGAGCTGCACCTGGAGAATGAATCCTGGGAGAATCTGGTGCGTGTTGGGGCGTTGGCGAACAGTGAGGGCGATACCCTGAAAAACCTCAATCCAAACCTGTCAGCCGAAGATATTGCCAACGCAATTGTGGCGGTGGATGCATTTAGTCAAACCGTGCAATAACATCGCGCGATGATCGCGCCGCTACAGAGTGTATACGCCGTAGCGGCGCCATCTCTGCATCAGTCCCCGTCATCCGCCATTGCCGGTGGTCGATCCCAATACTGATACTTGTAAGCCGAACTCAAATGGCGCTCGATGGTGCCCTTGGCAAACACTTCGGTTTCATGCAGGTAACTCAGCGTGCAATTACCTACTTCGTCCCACAGTTGGCATTCGTCAACCGAGTGCAAGGTACTCACCGGCGTAGTGGATAAGCCATTGAGCCGCATTTCACGCCATTGGTTATCGTAGCTGTAAGTATCTTTGCTGCGCGCGCTGGAGGATGACGTCACCAGCCCTTGCGGATTCCAGTGCCAGGTGTTTTCACCATTAGTGGACGCATCACTGCCCCGCGCCACGCTTTTCTCCAGCCGGAAATGTTTGTCATAACGGTAGGTAGTATCGCTAAAACCGTCTTTACCCATGCTGGTGAATTTATCTGAAGAACTGACAATGTTGCCATGCTGCCCCATTTGCCAACTGATGGTGCCCTGACGGTTATCCACCACTTCCTCTTTTCCGGCTTTGATCACTTTCACCAGATAGGCATATTCTGCGACCCAACCACGCTGCACGCGGGCAATGTGCTGCTCCATGGTCAGCACCACATTGCCTTCGTTTTTATCGTAGGTAATGTCTGCCACCATTAAATCCCCACACTGGTCAAACTGTCCCAGCACCCTTTTTTGCGAATCAACGTCTTTGCCGAACTCACCTGCCACCACCTGACGCACCGCGCCTTTGGCATCACCGCCCAGCATGATCCAGTTATTGCTGCTGGTGATGTTTTTGCTGAATGGCGGACAGGCCGTACTCGCCGCCAGCGCAACGCCGGATACAGGAAACAGCAGCACTAAAACAGCACAAGAGAAGGATTTCATGAGGATTTATCCGTAGCAGCCATGAACTAATCAAAGCATCTTTTTGCGTAACGCGCTATCAACGGCCGAACGACAGATAAAAAGAACCCCAGCAAGAAGCTCTGGGGTTTGGTACTTGCAAACATCACGTCCTGGGTATGGCGTGCTGCGCGGCAAAAACGGTTTTTTAATCAGGCGACACGAACAGCGGTCATTTCCATCATGCTTTTCATCGCTTCAACCACATCGCCATCGACACAAGTTCGACTAAATTCATCAGTTTCCGCTTCGGAGCACATTGAGACACCGGCTTTACGGTAGCGCATCGGTGAAGCGACTAAACGGCTGGCGGAGCTGTGGACTTCCTGCAGACCACTATCGATAAACTTCTGCAAATTGCTTAAACGGACGCCCGCACCGGCCATAATAATTGGACCCGTACTCAGTTCATTTAGTTCCCGCAATAATGCAATTCCTGTCTCGGCGCTTTGCTGCTGACCGGAGGTCAAGATCCGGGCAATGCCTAAATCAGCCAGCACTTCTAACGATTTTTTTGGGCTGTGGCACAAATCAAAAGCACGGTGGAACGTCACCGCCATACCGTCACACAGCGCCATAATTTGTCGCATACGCGCGATATCAACATGCGCATCTTCATCCAGCATGCCAATCACCACACCGGGAAATCCGAGTTCACGCATCAGCGCAACATCGGATTTCATCACCTCAAACTCCTGCGTGGTGTAACAAAAATCGCCGCCACGTGGGCGAACAATCGGGTGAACCGGTATCGTCAGTTCACGTTGTGCGGCTTCCAGCACGCCAGCCGACGGCGTCAACCCGCCTTCACGTGGTGCGCTACACAGCTCCACGCGATCGGCACCGGACTGCTGTGCAGTCATTGCACAGTCGATGCCGTAGCAACAAATTTCCAGTTTCGTCATACCTTGCTCCTTTTCATGACTTCTGGCTCGGGAGGATGGCTTCAGTTAGTCTGCTTAGTGGGATAGTTTACGTGGAAACCTCACTATGGCATTCGATTTTGATCAATGGATAGACCGTCGTCACAGCGATAGTTTGAAATGGCACAAATATGGCGATCGCGATGTACTGCCTTTATGGGTCGCCGATACCGATTTTCGCTCACCGCCGTGCATTATTGAGGCCATTAAAAAGCGCGCCGATCATGGTGTTTTCGGCTACGGTGCCACGCCAAGTGGTTTGATTGATATCACCGTTTCACGTTTAGCACAGCGCTACAACTGGCATATTCAACCGGATTGGATTGTTATGCTACCCGGCGTGGTCAGCGGTCTTAACCTTTCGGTCCGCGCATTTACGGAAACTGGGCAGCGTACGGTGGCCCCCACGCCCATCTACCCCCCGTTTCGCGCGGCATCAAAGCTGGCCAACCGCGAGCAAATTAATTTGCCGATGCGGTTATTGAGTGGGCGCTGGGTCATGGACCTCGATGCTGCCGCTTTGCAAGGCGATGAACGACTGCTGATGCTGTGTAATCCGCAAAATCCAGGCGGCACCGTATATCGCCGGGATGAACTGGAGGCACAGCTGGTGTTTGCCCAACAACATGACCTCATCGTCTGCTCTGACGAAATCCACTGCGATTTGATCCTCTCGCCCGACGCACAGCACATTCCGTTCGCCGCCTTAAGCGAGGATGCGGCTCAGCGCAGCATCACGCTAATCTCACCGTCAAAAACCTTCAATATCGCCGGACTGGGTACCTCAATGGCGATAATCCCTAACCCGGAGTTGCGTAAACGCTTTAAACAGGTACGTGAGGGGATTGTGCCAGGGGTAGATATTCTTGCTCTGGTGGCGGCTGAGGCGGCATGGCGTGAGGGCGATGAGTGGCTTAATGCACAAATCCACTATCTGCGCGCCAATCGCGACTGGCTGGTGAGCGAAATCAATGCCACGCCCGAGCTCACCATGAGCACACCCGAAGCAACCTATCTTGGCTGGATTGATGCCAGCCAGTTAAATGTTGCCAGCCCTGCGCTCTACTTCGAAAAACACGGCCTGGGCTTTTCACCCGGTCGCGATTTTGGCGATGACCACTTCGTACGCTTCAACTTTGGCTGCACGCGTGCGCTGCTGGAACAAGCGGTCGCGCGTTTACAGCAGGCGCTGAACGCACGTCGTTAATTTTGCTCACTGGCGACGATCTCTTCCAGTCGCCACGGGTGAAATTTAATGGTGGTTTGCCCATCCGTCACTGCCAGTGTCGGATTGGGTAAACGTTCATTGTCACCTTTCGGCGCGCTGGTTTTGAACGAAATGCCGGGTTGCGTCAGCGCATCATCGGACAGCAACGCCATCGCGCGCATACCCAAGGTTTCGGGTTCTCCGCGCAAGACGATCTCCACATGCTCCCAACCTTCGTGGCGATAAAGTTTCTCACCCGGCCAGGGTAATTCAATGACATCGATTTGCCATCCCGCCAGCGTCAAAGGTTGATGTAATTTGAATAAACAGATTGGGCGACCATTGATCATCGCCTCTGAAAACTGGCTACCGATTTGCAGTAATCCCGCCTTCCAGCGCTCGGCTGTCGCAAACTGGTGACAACGCACCGCAAGGTGATCGGCTTCGTGTTGCGTGAGTTCGAGCCCTAATCGCGCTGAAAATTGCTGTAACGCCTGTTCAAAACGCATTAAGTCTTGTTCTAAATCACTCAGTTCCGAAGGGAAAATCATCTTAATACTCCTAAAACGTCGATATTAGTTCAGTTATTTTAATCAATTATAAAATGGGGCCGCCAAAGATTACGCTTGACAAAATCGTCGGATTCCTCCGATTTCACTACGTAAATGGCCTAAAACCGCATTAATAGCCCACTCGATTAGGATTAATCGCCCAAACAGGTCCAGAAGTTACTTTATGAAAGTGGCTTAACTTCCTGTTAATATTAACGATAATTAATACAATGAGATAACTCTTATTTCAGTTGCAAACAATTGCAGCTTGATACCCTTTCTTATAAATTTGTGTTTCACAACTTCAAGGAATGGCTCTATGTCTATGCTCATTGTTGTCGCGGTCCTGATTGCATTGATGGGATTTGCAATTTCCCGCCACTGGAAGGTGCGTGAAGACAAAAGCGTTAAAAATCCTCGTCGTCACCCGCGCCGCCGTTAATCGGCGCGCGGGCTGATGTTGCCCGCCCTTGTGCATGCGAAAAGCTGACGCACCTTAACATTTCACGTATACTTCCCCTCTTATTTTTCCGTCCCGCCGTGTCGTTGCGGGATGAAGGCATCGGCTCACCGCACGTGGTGGGCCTTTTCAGCATATGAAGGTAACGCGGTGAATATTCAGGCTCTTCTTTCCGATAAAGTCGGTCAGGCAATGGTAGCGGCGGGTGCACCTGCTGATTGCGAACCCCAGGTTCGTCAGTCCGCGAAAGTGCAGTTCGGCGATTATCAGGCGAACGGTATCATGGCTGTGGCGAAAAAGCTCGGTCAGGCACCGCGCCAGCTGGCTGAACAGGTGATTCAGCATCTGGATCTCGCCGGCATCGCCAGCAAAGTCGAAATCGCCGGCCCCGGCTTCATCAATATTTTCCTCGATCGCCAATGGCTGGCGGCGCAAGCCGCGCAGGCACTACAATTGCCGCGCCTGGGTTTGAGCAGTCTCGAACCGCAAACCATCGTGATTGACTACTCGGCACCTAATGTGGCTAAGCAAATGCACGTTGGTCATGTCCGCTCAACCATCATTGGTGACGCAGCGGTGCGTACGCTGGAGTTCCTGGGTCACAAGGTGATCCGCGCTAACCACGTCGGTGACTGGGGTACCCAGTTCGGTATGCTGATTGCGTATCTGGAAAAGCAGCAAAACGAACATCATGAAGATATCGCCCTGGCTGATCTCGAAGAATTTTACCGCGAAGCCAAAGTGACCTATGACGCCGATGAGGCCTTCGCCGAACGTGCTCGTGGATACGTGGTGAAGCTGCAAGGCGGCGACGAGTACTGCCGCAGCATGTGGAAGAAGCTGGTCGATATCACCATGAGTCAGAATCAGGAAGTCTATGACCGCCTGAACGTGACGCTGACCCGCAAAGACGTGATGGGTGAAAGCCTGTACAACGACATGCTGCCGGGCATCGTCAGTGACCTGCGTGAAAAAGGTTTGGCGGTGACCAGCGAAGGCGCAACCGTGGTATTCCTTGATGAGTTTAAAAACAAGGAAGGCGAACCGATGGGCGTGATCATCCAGAAAAAGGATGGCGGCTATCTCTACACTACCACAGACATTGCCTGCGCCAAGTATCGCTATGAAACCCTGCATGCTGACCGCGTGCTCTACTACATCGACTCACGCCAACATCAACACTTGCAACAGGCCTGGACCATCGTGCGTAAAGCCGGTTATGTGCCAGAGTCGGTGCCACTTGAGCACCACGCGTTTGGCATGATGCTAGGCAAAGATGGTCGTCCGTTTAAAACCCGCAGTGGCGGCACCATCAAGCTGGCCGACTTGCTGGATGAAGCGGTAGAGCGTGCGCACGCGTTGGTGAGTGAGAAGAACCCAGAGATGTCAGCGCAAGAGCTGAAAGATCTGGCGGAAGTGGTCGGTATTGGCGCAGTGAAATATGCCGATCTGTCAAAAAGCCGCACCACTGATTACATCTTCGACTGGGACAACATGCTGGCGTTTGAGGGCAACACCGCGCCTTACATGCAGTATGCCTACACCCGCGTGCTTTCCGTGTTCCGTAAAGCCGGTATCGACGCTGAGACACTGAGTGGCGACATCGTGTTAACCGAAGATCGTGAAGCGCAACTGGCTACCCGTCTGCTGCAGTTTGAAGAAGTGATTACTCAGGTCGCTCGCGATGGGACGCCGCACGTGATGTGTGCTTACCTGTACGATCTGGCTGGCCTGTTCTCCGGCTTCTACGAACACTGCCCGATTCTCTCTGCCGAGGATGAACAAGTGCGTAACAGCCGTCTGCAGCTGGCCGCGCTGACGGCTAAGACGCTGAAGCAAGGTCTGGATACGCTGGGGATTAAAACCGTCGAGCGTATGTAAGAACCACCCGCTATACGAATGGCGCAACGCTAACCTGTGATGCGCCATTCGGTCGCCATAAATGGCGCCCCTACAAGAACGGATACGTCTTTTCGTAGGGTGCGCATTTATGCGCACTAAACCTACCTGTAATTCACCGTCACTTCACTGCTTATCACCCGCAAGCCCGGGGGCAACGCGCCCTTCCCCTGAAAACCAAACGCCAAATGCAAGGTTTCCTCAGCTGAGATGTTTGCTAAACCACGCGTACTGCCGCTACCGCCCTCAATCTCCACGCAACGCTGTGTGGTACACAACCGCACGATCATCCCGGAAGGCGCGGGACGGCTGAGCTGATAACGCCAGTTCACGACTGTAATAGTGCCCGGTGCAGCAGAGGGTGCCTTCAAAGCCGGCGTCATTAGCCAGTTACCGCGCACGCCAATACTCGGACCACTGGCGCTGTCGCTCCATGCACCCGTAGCGGCATCGGCATACAGTGGCAGCGCCACCATCGGTAACATCATTAATGTCCAACACCAGCGACGCATGGATTACTTACCTCCGATGGTGGCGGTCATACGGATTTGACGATTATCGGTCAGTTCCATATTCGACAGCACCACCAGCTGCGGCAGATTACGGCGCAGGAAGCGCGCCAGCAGCGCACGCAGCGGATGGTTAACCAGCAGCACCGGCGGTGCACCGGTCATCTCCTGCTGCTGCAATGCACCCTGTGCTTGTACCAGCAAGCGGTCTGCCAGGCCCGGTTCCAGACCACCACCGCCCTGCAATGCTTGCAGGAGCAGACGTTCTAAAGTGGCGTCGAGACCAATCACCTGAACTTCGCCGTTGCCAGGGAACCATTGCTGAGTAATCGCGCGGCCCAGGGCGACACGTACCACACTGGTCAGCTCCTGCGGGTCGGTTTGCACCGGAGCATGCTCTGCCAGCGTTTCGATAATGGTACGCATATCGCGAATCGAAACGCGTTCGATCAACAGGTTCTGCAATACCTTGTGCAGCGTGGTCAGGGTAATCACGCCCGGCACCAGATCTTCTGTCAGCTTTGGCATCTCCTGCGTGACGCGATCCAACAGCTGTTGAGCTTCCTGACGACCAAACAACTCGCTGGCATACTGACCAATCAGGTGGTTCAGGTGAGTCGCCACCACGGTACTGGCCTCTACCACGGTAAAGCCCTGAATCTGTGCCTGCTCTTTCAGTGCGCTGTCGATCCAGATAGCCGCCAGACCAAAGGCTGGATCGACGGTCGGTTCACCCGGCAACGAACCTGCTGCGGTGCCCGGGTTAATGGCCATCCAACGCCCCGGATAAGCATCACCACTGCCAATTTCCACCCCTTTCATCAGGATGCGATATCGCGCAGGGGGCAGCTCCATGTTGTCGCGGATATGCACCACCGGCGGCAGGAATCCCACCTCTTGCGCCACTTTTTTACGAATACTGCGGATGCGCCCCAGCAGTTCACCATTTTGCAGGTGATCGACCATCGGGATCAGGCGGTAACCCACTTCGAGACCCAATGAATCTTCCAACTGGACATCGGTCCATGACGCTTCCACTGTGGCTGGCGTCTCCTGGGTTTTCACCAGGCTTGAGGTTTCAGGCGCTTTCTTCGGCTTCATCTCACGTCCACGCAGCCACCAGGCAAGACCCAGCAGTGCCGCAGTAAACAGCAGGAAGACAAAGTTCGGCATTCCCGGTACCAGGCCGAGCAAACCGATAACCCCGCCACTCAGCATCAATACCCGAGGATTGTTGAACAACTGGGTAACCATCTGCTCGCCAACATCCTGATCGGTGCTGACGCGCGTCACAATGACACCCGCAGCGGTGGAGATCACCAGCGCCGGGATCTGTGCCACTAAGCCGTCACCGATGGTCAACAGGGTATAAGTTTCACCTGCGTGACCGAGGTCCATACCGTGTTGCACCACGCCCACCAACAGACCGCCGATGACGTTGATCACCATGATCAAAATTCCGGCGATGGCATCACCACGAACAAATTTACTCGCACCGTCCATCGAGCCGTAGAAGTCAGCTTCCTGCGTCACTTCCGAACGACGACGCTTAGCCTCTTCTTCACCGATCAAACCGGCGTTCAGGTCAGCATCGATCGCCATCTGCTTACCTGGCATCCCGTCGAGCACGAAACGGGCGCCTACTTCGGCGATACGTCCGGCACCCTTGGTGATAACCATAAAGTTGATGATAACGAGGATGATGAACACCACGATACCGATGGCAAAGTTACCGCCTACCAGGAAGTGACCAAAGGCCTCTACCACGCGGCCCGCTGCGTCAGCACCGGTGTGACCATCCAGCAGGATGATACGCGTTGACGCCACGTTCAGCGCCAGGCGCAGTAAGGTGGAGAACAGCAGAATGGTGGGAAACGCGGCGAAATCCAGCGTGCGCTGCGTAAACATCGCCACCAGCAGCACCATGATCGACAGGGCAATGTTAAAGGTGAACAACAGGTCGAGAATGAATGCCGGTAACGGCAGCACCATCATCGACAGGATCAGCATGATCAACACCGGCCCTGCCAGCACCTGCCACTGCGTGTCTTTAAAATTGCCCGGTAAACGCAGCTTTTCGGCCAGATTAGCCATCGTTTCTGTTCTCTCCTGCAAAGTCCATGTCTGCCGGAACCGGCAGCTGTTTTGGTTTGGTTGGGATCAGGCCGCCTTCACGCTTCCAGCGCCGCAGTTGCCATACCCACGCCAGCACCTCCGCCACCGCAGCATAGAGCGCGCCGGGGATGAACTGACCAATCTCTGTGTGTCGATAGAGCGCACGTGCCAACGGCGGTGCTTCAAGGATCGGGACGCGGTGCTCTTTTGCCAGCTCACGTATTTTCAGGGCAATATCACCGGCCCCTTTGGCAATCACCTTAGGCGCGCTCATCTTGCCTTCCTGATACTGCAGCGCCACCGAGTAGTGCGTTGGGTTGGTAACAATCACATCCGCTTTCGGCACATCCGCCATCATGCGACGTCGCGCGGCTGCACGCATCGCCTGACGAATACGCCCTTTCACGTGCGGGTCACCTTCGTTCTGCTTATGTTCGTCTCGGATTTCCTGACGCGACATTTTCAACTTTTTGAAGTGGCTGTAGAGCTGCCAGAACACGTCGAAACCCACCATCGGAACCAGGCCCAGCATGATCAGCGCGCAGCTGATGGCCATCATGCTTAAACCGTGGTGCAGCGCGTTGACCGGGGATTCACTGATCAAGCGCAGCATCTCTTGCCAGTGTGACCAGATGTACCAGCCTGCCACCAGCCCCACCAATACTGCTTTCAAAATCGCCTTTAACAGCTCGGCCCAGGTTTGCGAGGAGACCATGCGTTTCAATCCGCTAAGAGGATTGAGCTTATTGAAATCCAGCTTGATAGATTTGCCACTGATGTTGATGCCGCCGAGTAGCATCGGTGCTGCAATCGCGACAATCACCAAGCCCGCCATCAAAGGCAGCAAAGCCATCACTGCCTGACCAATCAGGTTGCTGATGTGCGCGATGATCATTTTGTCATCGGTGACCATGGCGTGGTCAAAACGAAACCCGGTGGCCAGCATACTGGCCAGCTGCTCCGCCATATGGGTGCCACCCAGCCACAGGATCAGCAAGCCCGCCAGCAACATCAACACCGATGTTAACTCGCGCGATCGCGGAATCTGTCCCTCTTCGCGCGCCTTTTCTAGTCGGTGCGCCGTGGGCGATTCTGTTTTGTCCTCGTCGCTCTCTTCAGCCACGACATACCTCAGCTGGCAGGAATTCTGAGCATAGGATGCCAAAACCCGCCGTGGCTAAAGCGTGGATTAAGAGGGAGAAATGCGAGTTTATTGGGCCATAAGTGAAATTGCGCTGCAGTGCTCGCGATAAAACCGCACCACCTCTCCCACCAACAGCAGTGCCGGAGATTGTGCCTGTTCGCGGACAATGGTTGCCGACAAGTCCGCCAGCGTTGTCACCATCACACGTTGATCGATGCGCGTGCCATTTTCGATGATTGCCACTGGCGTATCGGCAGCGCGGCCCTGTGCCAGCAGTTGTGCGCTGATGCTGGCGCTCCACTTCAGCCCCATGTAGAACACTAAGGTCTGATTGCTGGCGGCTAAACTGGCGTCTTCCAGTTGAGGTTCGCCGCTCCTGCCATGCCCGGTGATTAACCGCAGCGATTGCGCGCAGTCGCGATGGGTAAGTGGAATGCCGCTGGCCGCAGCACAGCCTGCTGCAGCGGTAATCCCTGGCACAACCTGACAGGTAATACCCGCTTGCTGGAGAAACAACATCTCTTCGCCACCGCGTCCGAAGATAAAGGGATCGCCTCCCTTCAGCCTCACCACCAAGCGACCACTCGCGGCTAAATCTGCCAGCAACTGATTGATCTGCGCCTGCTTCAGCCCATGGCTGCCCGGCTTTTTACCGACATCAATAGCCAGCGTACTGTGTGGGACTTCGGCCATAATCTCATCGCTGACCAGCCGGTCAAATACCACCACATCAGCAGATTTGATTAACCGTAGCGCTTTAAGCGTCAGCAACTCGACATCCCCCGGCCCTGCCCCCACCAACCAGACACAGCCCTGAACAGTTTCGCTTCCCTGCGGATTGAGCAACTTATCAAGAGAGCTTATCGCCTGTGTCATCACATGCCCCTTTACTGCGCGACGCGCAGGGTTGTCAGTAAATTTTTTAACTCTGGAATACAGGAGCCACAATTGGTGCCACATTTCAGCATTGCGCCAAGTGCGGCCGTGGAATCGCAGCCCTGCTCAATCGCCCGTCGAATCGCTACGTCGCCGACACCGAAGCAGCTGCAAATAGTCCGGCCTGGATTTTCACCTTGTGCTGGACGCCCGCCCAACAGGGTATGGCGCTGCTGAGGTGAATTCGGTGTGTGCGTAAAGGCGCGAGCAACAAATCCATGATCGATTTCCGGCAACCAAGGGGCCGCATAAAAGGCACATACCAGGTTGCCGTTACGCCAGCCCAGCATATGCCGCTGTTGACCCGACTGTGCTTGTTGCCACTGCACATCCCGCATGCCCGGTTGCTGCATCAGCCAATCCGATGCCTTACCGTTGCCTGCCACGACATAACGCTGTACCCCCTCTTGAGGCGCGCGAGACCAGTACAGCAGTTGTTGAGGTGCCATCACCGCTGGCATGAACAGCCACCCCTGCCATGCAGGACGCAACGGCTGCAGACGCACGGCGGTTTGTTTCAGAGCAGGTTGGCCAGAATCGGGACAGCAGTTGGCCGCCACTAAGCCATCTACGTTGGCCTGAGCGCTAAACTGGCGCGTCCAGTGCATGGGAATAAACAGCTGACCACGCGTTAATCCGCTGTCGATCACCACACGACCGCTCCACCAGCCCAGCGCAGACTGTACACGCGTCAGATCCCCCTGACTTAAGCCATGCGCTGCCGCGTCGTGCGGATGCAGTGACACAAAGGGCTCATCGTAATGCTGCATCAATCGCGGAACATTGCCGGTGCGGGTCATGGTGTGCCACTGGTCGCGAATACGACCAGTGTTCATTAACAAGGGGTAATCGTTACAGGTCTGGGTTTTGATGGGGATGGCGGGTGGCAGCAAGCGCGCTTTACCATCTCCATGGAAGAAGCGCCGATCGGCAAACATCCGCGCCGTGCCTTCAGGCCTTCGCGCATTGATTGGCCACTGCACCGGCGTCAGCTGGTCATATTGTTCCCGGGTGATAGTTGCCAGCGCGCTGATATCAAAAGCACGGCGACCACCATTCTCGAAGCCAGACAGCGCGGCATGCTCAGCAAAAATCTCGCAGGGGTGCTGCCAGGCAAAGGCCGCGCCGAATCCCAACCGCTGCGCCACCTGCGCCAGCAACCACCAGTCAGGTTTCGCTTCGCCTGCCGGTTCGATAAAACATCGCTGGCGTGAAATACGACGTTCGGAATTCGTTACCGTGCCATTCTTCTCGCCCCAGCCTTGCGCGGGGAGCAGCACATGCGCTAAATCCGCGGTATCGCTATGGGCGCTCACCTCCGACACCACCACCAGTTCGCATCGGGCTAACGCCTGAGCGATACGATTACCTTCTGGCATCGAGACCGCGGGATTGGTGCCCATGATCCACACCGCTTTCACTTCACCACGATCAATCGCCTTAAACAGATTGACCGCCGTTAACCCTGGCTGACGGGCCACGCGTGGGCTGTTCCAGAAGCGGCTGACCCGGTCCACCTCCTCCTCACTGAATCCCATGTGCGCCGCCAGTTGATTAGCCAGTCCACCCACTTCCCGGCCGCCCATGGCATTCGGCTGCCCGGTCAACGAAAACGGTCCTGCGCCGGCATAGCCAATTTTGCCGCTTAACAGATGCGCATTGATAATGGCGTTGTTGTTGTCACTGCCAGTTTGCGACTGATTAATGCCCATGCACCACAGCGTCAATACGCGTGGTTGCGATGCAAATAGCTGCCAGAAATTGGTGATTTCCTGTTCGCTAAGCTGGCAGGCTTCTGCCACCGTCGCCAGATCCCACACTTTGCAGGCTGCCAGCGTCGCTTCAACGTTCGCCAGATGCGGCAACATGGCGGCATCGACGGCATCATGGTCGCTCAGCCAGTTGAGCAGCCCGGCAAACAGCGCGCTGTCCGACCCTGGTTGCAAGGCGAGATGCAGGTCCGCGATATCACAACTGGCCGTGCGGCGGGGATCGATCACCACCAGTTTCATCTCGGGGCGATCGGTTTTCGCCTGCACCAGTCGCTGCCACGCTACCGGGTGCGCCCATGCCGCGTTCGAGCCGACCAGCACCACGACATCGGCCTGTTCGATATCTTCATAGCAGCATGGCACCGCATCCGCACCCAACGCGCGCTTGTAACCGACCACGGCGGACGCCATGCACAGCCGTGAATTGGTATCGATATTGGCCGCCCCAATAAAGCCTTTCATCAACTTGTTGGCGGTGTAGTAATCCTCGGTCAGCAACTGGCCCGAGCCATAAAATGCCACGGCCTGTGGGCCATGTTGATCGATGACCTGCTGCATTCTTGCCGCTACATGATCCAGTGCCACCGACATGCTGACACGCTCACCATTGATCTGTGGCCACAGCAGACGCCCTTCATGAGACAAGGTTTCGCCCAGCGCAGACCCTTTCACACACAGGCGGCCAAAGTTGGCGGGATGCTGGCGATCGCCGCTGACAGGTTGATCCGGCGCGCTGACCTCGACACCACAACCCACGCCACAGTAAGGACAGGTGGTTTTCATGATGCCGCCGCGAGCGCCAGCATTGGCTGATGCCCTAGCCACACTTTGCCGCCATCAATCCGCACCGGCCAGCAGCGCAGTTGATGTTCAGCGTTATCGAGGCTTTGTCCATCCCGAAGACGAACACGCTGTTTGTAGAGGGGCGAGATCACCACCGGTTCACCCGCCACATCGCCAAGAATGCCGCGTGACAGCACGCTCGCCTGTGTGCCCGGTTCGATATCCTCCAGTGCGTAAATGGTTTCGCCCATGCGGAACAGTGCCACGCGCTGGCCACCCAGCCGAGCGCCGATACCCGCGGATGCCGGAATCGCTGTCACATCACAAATCGCGCTCCAGGGTTCGTCAGGCAATGTTGTCACTGGAATGATGTCCATTGATGCAGGCTGGCGCTGATCGCGCACCCGCACATAGTTCAGGGTTTCATCCGCTTCCTCGCTGTTGAGCGTGGGGGTAAACAATGCGCGGCGGGAAGGATCTTGCAGCGTGCTGAGCCATTCACACTGGTAGCGATCCACCACTAACTGCATCTCCTGCTCCAGCCTCTCGCCGATACCCAGCACATCCTCAATCACCACTCGACGCAGGTAGTCCAAACCGCCTTCCATGTTATCCATCCACACACTGGTGCGTTGCAGACGATCGGCCGTGCGCACGTAGAACATCAGTATACGATCGACGTAACGCAGCAAGGTTTCATCATCGAGATCGCTGGCAAACAGGTCTGCGTGGCGCGGTTTCATGCCGCCGTTGCCGCACACATACAGATTCCAGCCCTTATCGGTGGCAATCACGCCTATGTCTTTGCTCTGTGCTTCCGCGCACTCACGGGTGCATCCCGATACCGCCATTTTGATTTTGTGCGGCGCGCGCAGCCCTTTGTATCGATTCTCCAGCGCAATGGCGAAGGCGGTGGAGTCCTGAACACCATAGCGACACCAGGTCGAACCCACGCAAGACTTCACCGTACGCAACGATTTACCGTAAGCGTGACCGGTCTCGAAGCCTGCAGCAATCAGGGTTTCCCAGATATCCGGCAACTGTTCAAGGCGTGCGCCAAACAGATCGATGCGCTGGCCGCCGGTAATCTTGGTGTAGAGGTCGTAGCGTGCGGCCACCTCCCCGATGGCAATCAAACCTTGCGGAGTAATCTCACCGGCTGGCACACGCGGCACCACAGAATAGGTGCCATCCTTTTGGATATTGGCAAAGTAGCGGTCGTTGGTATCCTGCAACGGCAGGTGCTGCGGTTTAAGCAGGTATTCGTTCCAGCAGGATGCCAACAACGACCCGGCCAGGGGTTTGCATACTTCGCAGCCATGTCCACGGCCATGCTGCTGGATCAGTTGTTCAAAGGTGGTGATATGGTCGACGCGGATCAGGTGATACAGCTCCTGACGTGAATAGGCGAAGTGTTCGCAAATATCTTTCTTTACCTCCACGCCCTGGTTCGCCAACTCCAGTTCCATCACCTGCTTAACCAAAGCGCTACAGCCGCCGCAGCCGGTGGCCGCTTTGGTACAGCTTTTGATCGCTGCCATATCGCCACAGCCACTCTGCACCGCAACGCAGATATCCCCTTTGCTGACATTGTGGCAGGAGCAGATTTGCGCGCTTTCAGGTAATGCTGCCACGCCAAGGGCTTTGGAGGGTGAACCTGCCAGCTGTGGCAAAATCAAGCTTTCCGGTTCACTGGGCAACGGCATTTTATTCAACATCATCTGCAACAGGCTGCTGTAGTCGCCGCTATCGCCCACCAGCACACCGCCGAGCAGGGTTTTGCTCTCTTTGCACACCACCAGTTTTTTATAGATGCCTTTCGGGTTGTCTGTCCATTGGTAGCTTTGGCTGTCGACCGTGCGACCGTGCGCATCCCCAAAAGAGGCGACTTCGACGCCGAGCAGCTTGAGTTTGGTGCTCATGTCCGCACCGCTGAACGCCAGTTCCTCCTGGGCCAACTGCGCGGCCAGTACACGCGCCATTTGATAGCCCGGTGCCACCAGACCGAAAATTTGCCCCTGCCAGAGCGCGCACTCGCCGATGGCATAAACTCCGGCTACGTTGGTTTCACAGCCATCGTTGATCGCAATGCCGCCGCGCTCGCCAAGTTGAATCCCCGCCGCGCTCGCCAGGGTATCACGAGGACGAATCCCCGCGGAGAACACAATCAAATCGGTCTGCAGCACACTGCCGTCGGCAAAACGCATCTGCACGCTGCCATCGGGCAGGCTTTCAATGGCTTCCGTCTGTTTGCTGGTGTGCACCTGCACGCCGAGTGCACTGATCTTGCCGCGCAACATCTGCGCGCCGCCATCATCGAGTTGCACCGCCATCAGGCGCGGGGCGAACTCCACGACATGCGTTTCTAACCCGAGCTGTTTCAGCGCGTTCGCGGCTTCCAGACCTAACAGCCCCCCACCAATCACCACGCCGCGGGTGGCGTGTTCGGCACAGGCAGCAATTGCATCCAAATCCGCGAGTGTGCGATAGACAAAACAGCGCGAATGTTCACGTCCAGGCACCGGCGGCACAAAGGGTATCGATCCCGTCGCCAGTACCAGTTTGTCCCAGGCCAGTTCCGCACCGCTGGCATCGCGCAGGCTGCGCTTATCGGTATCTATCGCCAGCACTTCGCAGCCGCTGCGCAGCTCAATACCGTATTTCTCAAAGAAGTTGTCGCTCACCAGTGAGAGATCGTCAGCCGTTTTTCCGCCAAAATACTCGGTGAGATGAACGCGGTCATACGCCATTTGAGGCTCATCGCCATACACCACGATGTGGTAGTGCTGGTGCAACTCGCGGCTCACCAGCTGCTCCAGAAAATGGTGGCTGACCATACCGTGGCCCACCACGGCGAGAAGAGGTTTGCTCATCACATTGCTTCCTGCAGCACACGGCTGCGTTAAGGGGTTATCCAGTCCGAACAGTGCATTGATATCCACACGTTCACCCTGTTGAAGTGGGTTAAGCAGCGCGCCTGCACGTTGGGTATCGCCAAACAGCAATACGCCGCGCAACGCGCCGTTACGCAGAAACAGGCGCTGATAGTGATTGTCGATAGGATCAAAACTGCTGATGGATTCGCCTTCGCGAATATCGCCTGCACTGAACATCTCAATGCCGGTGACCTTTAGCCGCGTACCGCTCTCTTGATAGTGAAAGTCCGCCATCGGCTCACCGGCGAGTTGTGCCGTCAGCACATCGGCCTGCGCCAGACAGGGGGCGACCAGTCCAAAGGTTTCACCTTCGATTTCGCAACATTCACCCAGTGCATACACGTCATCGATGGCGGTTTGTAACTGACGATTGACCACAATGCCGCGCTGGCACGGCACACCGGCCTGCTGCGCCAGTGCCATTTCCGGCAGCACGCCAATCGCCATGATCACCTGCTGTGCAGGTAAACGTGTGCCATCGGTCAAGGTGACCGCATCGCTATGGATCGACTGTAGCGATACGCCAAGGTGGCAGTGAATACCTCGCTGGGTCAGATGCTGCGTCAACAACGTGCCGGCCTGCTGATCCAACTGACGGTCCAGCAGCCAAGGGCGATGGTGCAGCAACGTGACATCACGCCCACGCAGACGCAGTGCCGCCGCCGCTTCCACACCTATCAATCCCCCACCCAGCACCACCACCGGGCCTTGTTGCGCCAACATCGTCTCGACATCACGTAATGTGCGGAAACCCAGCACCTGAGGGCGTTCGACTCCCGGCAGATCGGGCATACGCGGTCGTGAACCACAGGCGAACACCAGTTTGTCCCAGTGCAGCGTGCGTTGATCGGTGAAGACCCTTTGTGCTTTGAGATCCACCTGCAGTGCTGTTTCACCCATCAACAATTGCACCTGATGGGTGATGTACCAATCCGGCGCGTGGATCAGCGTATCCAGAAAGGCTTTCTCGCCTGACAGCACAGGAGACAACATCACACGGTTGTAATTGCCCTGGGCTTCACGGCCAATGACCGTGATGGCATAACGGCCCGGTGCGCGCTGCAAAAGGGTTTCCACCATCCGCATCGCGGCCATCCCGTTACCAATCACCACCAGCTGCTGCACCATGACCTGTTCCTTATGCGACCGCAGTCTGCTTTTCGTAGAGGAAGTGCAGAATCTGCTGACGCAACTGGTGATAGCGCGGCTCGTCAGCCAAGGCCACGCGAGAACGTGGACGCGGCAGATCGATGGTGAGAATCTCACCGACTTGTGCCGCAGGCCCGTTGGTCATCATCAACACGCGGTCTGACAGCAGCACGGCCTCATCCACATCGTGGGTGATCAGCACAATGGTGGTCTTCAGCTCCTGCTGAATGCGCATCACGCTGTCTTGCAAATGTGCTCGCGTCAGGGCATCCAGTGCGCCAAACGGCTCGTCCAGTAGTAGCACGCGCGGTTTCATCGCCAGCGCACGCGCAATGCCCACACGCTGTTTCATGCCGCCGGAGATTTCCGCTGGCCGCTTGTGCATGGCGTGGCTCATCTGCACGCGATTGAGGTTGTGTTCGATCCACTCACTCATTTCGCTTTTGTTCATCTGCCCCTTAAACACCTGCTGTACCGCCAGTTCGACATTTTGGTAAGCCGTGAGCCACGGCAGCAATGAATGGTTTTGGAACACCACGGCACGCTCTGGACCGGGGCCACTGATTTCGCGGTTTTCACACAGCAATACGCCGCTGCTGGGTTGGGTCAATCCGGCAATCAGGTTAAGCAAGGTGGATTTACCGCAGCCTGAGTGACCAATCAGGCTGAGAGTTTCACCCGGGTGAATATCAAAGCTAACGTTATCGAGTGCCAGGAATTCACCGCTGGCGGTGTTGAAACACTGGCTGACCTGCTGAACGCGAATAATGAGGTTCATGGTTGGCTCCTTATTTATCCCAGCTAAAACGACGTGCCAGCAGCATCAATGCCTGCTCCAGCAGCAACCCAATGACACCAATCACCACGATGGCAATCAGGATGTTTTCGACGTTGAGGTTGTTCCACTCGTTCCAGATCCAGAAACCGATGCCCAGCCCCCCCGTTAACATCTCCGCGGCAACAATCACCAGCCAGGCGATACCCATCGAGAGGCGCATACCGGTCAACACAGCGGGCAGAACCGCTGGGAACAGAATGCGGCGCATCACCGTCCATTCGTTAAGGCGCAAGACACGGGCCACATTGAGGTAATCCTGGGGGATACGCTGCACTCCTTCGGCGGTGTTAATCACCATCGGCCAGATTGAGCAGATGAAAATGGTCCAGCTGGAGGCAGGCTCCGCGCGTTGAAACAGCAGCAGACCAATCGGTAACCACGCTAAAGGGCTGACAGGACGCAGCAGTGCGATGATGGGATTGAACATGCGTGCCACAAAGGTGAAGCGCCCAATCAGGAAACCTGCGGGTATCCCCACCAGCGCTGCCAGACCAAATCCCACCGCCACACGTTGCAGCGATGCCACGACATTCCAGCCGATGCCCTGATCGTTGGGGCCGTTGTTGTAAAAGGGGTCGGCGAACAGCGTCACTGCCGCTTGCCAGGTCGCCAACGGCCCAGGAAAACCTTTGCTCGACATGGCGGCCAACTGCCAGACGAATAGCAGGACGATCAGTCCGCAACTCGCCGGGATCAGCCGCAGTAACAGCGGCCGCAGCCAGCGTTGCCGTGCTCGCGGTTGTTGTGCGACGTTCAGCGCAATCACCTGCGCCGGTTGAGCGACGGCGGGAGTCGCCACTTTCAGCGTACGGGCTTCAGATTTCATGCTGACCTCACTTAGCTACGTTTAATGGCGAAACTGTCGGCATAGGCGGCAGGATTGCTGCCATCCCACACTTTGCCGTCAATCAGCGTGCTGCTGCGCATCTCGGCAGACGGCACGGAGACGCCACCCACCGCGCTGGCGGCTTGTTTGTAAATGTCGATACGGTTGATTTTCCGTGCGATGGCGGCGTAATCGGGCGCGGTTTTCACCATCCCCCAGCGCTTCATCTGCGTCAGGAACCACATGCCATCGGAGATCCATGGGAAGCTCACTTCGCCTTCGCGGTAGAAGCGCATCGAGTGGCCGTCTTGCCAGCTCTGGCCCAGGCCATTCTCGTAATGGCCCAGCATGCGGCCTTCCAGCGTTTCAACTTTGGTGTTGATCCACGCTCGCCCGGCTAACACAGCGGCAGTCTCTTTGCGGTTTTCGTCAGAGGCATCGATCCAGCGGGCGGCTTCGAGGACCGCAGCCGTCATTGCACGCGCGGTGTTGGGGTTCTCTTGCACCCATTGCGCCCGTGTCGCGAGGATTTTTTCAGGATGGTCCGGCCAAATTTGCTGTGTGGTGGCGGCAGTGAATCCGATGTTGTCGCTGATGGCGCGCTGGTTCCAGGGTTCGCCAACGCAGAAACCACTCATGTTGCCCATTTTCATGTTCATCACCATTTGCGGTGGCGGTACCACCACGGTGCGCACATCTTCAAATGGGTCGATACCTGCATTCGCCAGCCAGTAATAGAGCCACATGGCGTGGGTACTGGTGGGAAAGGTGTGCGCGAAGGTGTAACTGCCTTTTGCCTGGCTCGCAATCAGCTTTTGCAGGCTGACTGCATCCGTGACCTTTTGCTCTTTCAGTTGGTTTGCGAGTGTGATGGCCTGACCGTTGTTATTCAGCGTCATCAGGTTGGCCATGTCGTGCTGTGGCCCTGCGACACCTAATTGCAGGCCATAGATCATGCCGTATAGCGCATGCGCGGCATCCAGTTCACCCGCCGTCAGTTTGTCGCGTACCGCCGCCCAACTGGCCTCTTTGCTTGGCTGCAGTGTGAGTCCATATTTTTTGTCGAAGCCTTTCACTGAGGCCATCACCACTGGCGCGCAGTCAGTGAGGGGAATAAAGCCAACGCGAACGCTGCTTTTTTCTGGCGCATCCGAGCCGGCAGCCCACACCGCATTGCGTAAGCCCGGCAGTAAATAGCTGCCACCTACCACCGCACTGCCCAGTAGAAACTGACGACGTGATACCGAAAACCGCGTTTTGCTCATCATGCGCATCCTGAAAAAAAAGAAATAAAAAAAGGCGTCCTCCCGCATGCTGTAAAAACATGGGGCCGGACGCCTTTATCCAAAGCACTCGCTTCACCGCCGTTGGCGAAACAAATGCGCAATGTCAGTAAGGTATTGCAAAGCCTGTGCCAAAAAAATTCTCTTAAAGAATCAGCACGGCACCCCACTTGAATCAGTGAAAGTGCGCAAATCTGCACTGTGCTGACGCACAATACGCACAGGCTTTGTGCAACTACCTCCTTGGAGTTATGACTTCAACGTTGCCGCAACGGCCAGGATGGCTTGGGCGATGTCCAGGATGCGTTTGTTTTGATTCATGGCACTTTTTCGCAGGGCTTGCCAGGCATCCTGCTCACTAAAACCGTGTTGCTCCATCAACCAGCTTTTGGCTTGATCGACAATTTTTCGTTCATCGAGTGACGCACGCATGGTGGCCAGTTCATCGGCCTGCGCCTTTAAACGCTGCGCCTGTTCGCCGATCAGTGAAAGTACTGAACGGCCCAGTTGCGGCGCGAGGCCCTGACTGTCGAGCGTGGTTTCCTGCCCGTCCAGCCAACTGGCCCCGGCGATATAAAGAGAGAAACTGGCCTCTTCACGGTGTGCCACCTGTTGCGGGTCCGCCTGTTCACTGGCGCTAATCGCACGCTGACAGCAGTTCATGAGGGTAATGCACAACGTATCTTCTATTTGTTTCATCTGATCCAGCCGCTGGCTCAGCAGCGTAAACCATTGGAGAACTCCATTTTCACCACAAGGCACATCGGTGCAGGCAATACGCCGCAGCCGTTCAATTTGGCTGCCCGCGTCAGCCATTTCCTGCCAGCGTTGTAGATTTTGGCTGTCAGCGAACTGGCTGAAGGTGTTGAAACTCTGCTCCTGAGCAGCGATCAGTGCCAGAATGCGCTGGCGTTGTTCCGGGCTAAAGGTCCCGGCAGCAAAACCTGCCGAACCCGTCGCGCGCTCCTGACCAGCCAACTCCTTTCCCTGCATAAAACTAAAGAGGGCGATTAGCGCACGAGAAATTTCCGGTTCGCTTGCGGTGTCTGCAGCTTCAAATACCAGGTTGAGTAATGTGCGAATCACATGGTTGAACGCCTCCATGGCTTGCGCGTGGCGACAACTTTGTTTGCGCACCTGCTGACGCAATACTGGCAGGCTATTGAGTGCCTGCAACGCGGCGGCGATTAACATGCAAAACCGACTGTAGCCCGGTTGCGCGACAGCGGCAGGTAACATTGCCATCGCTACGTCTTGCCGCTGCTGCACCTCAATCGCACGCGCTTCCAGCTCATCACCAAACAGGCGGCCCTCTGAACACAGCCAGATATTGCTGGCACCGCGCTCACGCTGCAGCACATGGATTAATTCACTGAGCGCAAGAATTTGCTCGCCCGTACGTAATAAACGTTGCAGACTCGCAATCTCGCTGGCGCGGCTAGCACGTAGATACTCCAGAGCCCGGTTCATTGCTGACTCCCACAATCAGGCAAATTTAGGGCAATACTCAAGCAAAAGCCGTGCCGAACTCGACTTCAATTTGGACGGATGGGCGCCCGTAAATTCTGAAAGTCAGAAAATTGTTTACTGGCGCAATCTTTTTTTAACGTCAAAAATAGATTAATCTTATTTAATAATTTTCATTATATCCATTGTGCGAAAATTGTGTTTTCGCCTGCGTTTTACACTTCCACTGGTAAATAAGTAAATTCATCTTATATATCACCCTCAGCACGTGTTTTTTATCACCTGTTCCAGCTACATTTTCGCCCGGTAGCACGGGATTTCTCTCGGTGCAATGGTTTGAATTCTCAAAAGTCTTAGGTAGACTGAGCACAGCACTATCTTTCTGTAATCTGACTGTTTTTTGATGGCTTTCTTGCTGCGTAATCTGCCCGCTTCCATTGCGTGTGCCGCATTTTAATCTGCAGCTAATCTGATGAAATTTGAGGTTCATGGTGAATAAGAGTCTCGTGCTAACCCTACTGGCGGTGTTAACGTTAGCGGGTTGTAAAGCGCCAACGCCGCCCGTTACTGATGACACTTTGGTCACCAGTGAAGTCAATGGCGTTAAGCTGGTTCACCGGAATGCGGTGGCAGCACCAGCCGAGTTCACGCCGGTCAATGAAAGTTTTCGCGCACTCTATGCTGCTTCGGTCATGACCACGCCTGATTTTGGCGGCAAAGTGGTGCGTTATCTCGACAATGCTAAGTCGTTTGAAGTGCTTGGCCGTGTTGAGCACAGCTGGTTAGCCGTTGCTGATGAACCGAATGGACAGCTGATTGGTTATATTCCGCCCAAGGCTGGGGTGGAAAGCAGCCGTTATGACGCCACCGTGCGTAGCGATCGTCCACGCCCCCGCCGCAACAAACAGGTCTGTGTGGCCGTTGGAGGCGCCAGCAAGGCATGTCGCACCAACGATACCGCGACCTGGATCCTAGACTGATAATGCAATACGGCGCAGATTGTCCGCAGAAAGGTCGCTCTTTGCGGACAAGAAATAGCGCCATTGCCAGGAAAATCGAGATTTAATGACCCAGGATTCTGTTGCACGCGATGGCATTGTCGCGGGCAATGATAACCTTTTGCTTAATGCCGCAGCACCGATACTGAATGCCGTTGTTCGCCTGCGGCAGGCTGCCACGCATGATGATCCTGCCGGTTTACGCCAGCTTTTGATCGAAGAAATCCGCCAGTTTGAACAACGCTGCAAGCAAGCGGGACTGCCCTTTGAGATGATCATTGGCGCACGCTATTGCCTATGCAGCGTGCTGGATGAAGCCGCGGCACAAACGCCATGGGGCACGCGAGGCGTATGGTCTGGCAACGGCATGCTGGTGACTTTCCACAACGAAAGCTGGGGCGGTGAAAAAGTTTTCCAACTGCTGTCACGCGTTTCGCAGAGTCCACAGCAACACCTCTGGCTGCTGGAAGTGATCCACTATTGCCTGCTACTGGGCTATGAAGGCCGCTATCGTGGCAGCGACAGTGGTCGCGCCCAGTGTGACAGCATTCGCAAGCGCCTGGCACAGTTAATTCAGGAAACTCGCCCGACTACCGTTAACCCGGCCGCGCCGCTGGTTGAAGTGCATCCCTTGGTGAGCAGCCTGACGCGCCCCATGGTGCCGCTGTGGGCTTGCGCCACCTTAGCCGCTTTGATTGCCTGCCTGATATACAGCGGCCTCAACTGGCGATTGGGCAATGCAGCTGAACCCCTGCTTCGCGCCATCTATCAAACGCCATTGCCACAAATCATGCCTGGCCGTCGTCCTACCTCACCACAAGCCTTGCTCGATCTTCATCAACGTTTAAATGATGTGATTGCTGCAGGCCAGTTAGAGGTAAGTGATGGCGCATTCGGCAGTAAAGTGATCATCCCCGCAGACAAACTGTTTTCATCTGATGGCACCGTGGTCAATCAGGTTGGCCGCGCACTGCTGGCGCACGTCGCCAGCGCAATGAAAACGGTGAAAGGCACCGTTTTGGTCTCGGTGTACACCGATAACAGCCCGGTTGATGGTCGCTTTGCTTCCAGTTACGAATTCTCTTTTGCCCGCGCACGCGCCGTTACGCAGTTACTCAATCCGCAGCTCGCTGAAGGACACAGCGTGAAAGCTGAAGGGCGCGGCGACAGTAATCCCCTGCTTCCCAACGACAGCAATGAAAATCGCGCGCGCAACCGGCGCGTAGAAATCACCCTGTTTGCGGCACCGGAAACCCTTGGCAATCATCCGGGAGGTCAGTGATGCGTGCATCGATGCAACATTTTTTAACCCACCGCCTGTTGTGGAGCCTGATTGGCGTCACGGCCCTGAGTTGCGTGCTGTGGATGTTGGGCCCGCTATGGACCTGGGGTGATACCCGTCCGCTTGAGCCGATTTTCGCTCGTCAGTGCGTGGTTGGCCTGTTGTTCTTCTGCTGGGTGCTGTTCCAGTTTATTCCGGCAATCTGGCGTGGCTGGTTCAACAGCAAAATGCTTAACCGCCTTCAGGAAATGAACAGTGAGGAGCTCTCTGACCGACAGGCCACGGATACGCTACTGGCACAGCGCTTCAGCGAAGCCGCACTGCGATTAAAACGCACCCAGTTTGGTCGTCGTCATCAGCAGAGTTGGCTGGCACGTTTCCAGAGCCACTATCTTTATCAACTACCGTGGTATGTGATGATGGGCGCACCCGGCGCGGGCAAGACCACCGCACTGCTGAATGCCGGCCTCGAATTCCCGCTCACGGACAGTCTGGGTAAAGGCGCGGTGCGTGGCGTTGGTGGTACACGCCACTGTGACTGGTGGTTTACGGATAGCGCAGTCCTGATCGACACCGCTGGCCGTTATGCCCTGCAAGAGAGCCAACGCGCCCGTGATGGTGCCGAGTGGCAGAGTTTTATCAATCTGTTAAAGCGTTATCGTACCCGTCAGCCGATCAACGGTGTGATCATGACGATCAGCGTCTCGGACCTGCTCACGGACTCGGCTGAGGCCCGTCACGCGCAGGCCAGCGCACTGCGTATGCGCATGCAGGAACTGCATCAGCAAACCGGAATTCACTTCCCGGTGTATGTGATGGTGACCAAAACCGACCTGCTGAAAGGCTTTATGAGCTTCCATGCCGGTTTAAGCAAACCGCAACGCGATGCCATCTGGGGTTTTACCTTCCCGTGGGAGCCCGGCAAACCGCATAAAGATGACTGGCACAACAGCTTTACCCAACAATACCGACAATTAGAGCAGCGTTTACAGCAACAACTCGCCAATGTGATGGCGAACGAGCGCGATCTCACCCAACGCGCGGACAGTTTTCTGTTTCCGCAGGAGTTCAGCTCATTGCGCCCGCTGCTCAATGAGTATCTTGATGTGGTGTTCTCTCGTCATGAGGATGAAATCGCGTGGTCGGCACGCGGCCTGTTCTTTACCAGCGGCACCCAGGAAGGACTGCCGTTTGACCGCATTATGGGGGAACTGAACCGTAAGTTGCAGTTACCGCACACCGGTGAAAACAGTTTTGCCACCTGGGATAGCGTCACCCGCCACAATCCTATCCCGGGTAACAAAGGCCAGAGCTTCTTTATTCGCGATCTTCTGAGCGACCTGGTGTTTCGCGAAAGCGGTCTGGCCGGCAGTAATCGGCACTGGGAATATCGCAACCGACTGTTCCATTGGATCGGATATGGTGCGTTGACCGGAGCGTTGCTGCTGCTGTCGGGTTTATGGCTGGCCAGTTATCTGCAGAACCAGCGTTATCTCGACCAGGTCTCGGCACGCATTGCCCCGATCACCGTGCAAAGTCAGCAGGTATTGCATCAGCCAGCCGATAATATTTTTGATCTGCTACCCTTCTTAAATAACCTGGTAAAACTGCCATTATCAGAGCGTTTTTCCCTCGACAATCCGCCGCTTACCATGCGCGTGGGTTTATATCGTGGCAACCAGGTGAGTGATGCTGCATGGGTGCTTTATCAAAATGCGCTTAAGTCTCTGCTGTTGCCTCGTGTCGCTCAACAGATTACCAATCTGCTGCGTAACGATCCGGGGAACGATAATGAGTACAGTCGTAATGCGCTGCGCGCCTATCAAATGCTTTATCAGCCGCGAAATTATGACGGCGAGTTTTTGCGTGGCTGGCTGATGCAAAACCTGCAGCGAAATCTGCCGGAAAATGTCAGCGCTCGCGATTTGCAGCAGTTGGACTGGCATCTCAGCCAACTGTTGGATCAGCAGATTCAGTCATCGCCTTATGCGCGAGACAACGCGTTGATGATGCGCAAGCTTGCGGAGAATCTGAAAAATGCCGGTGACAACGGCAACACGCTGGCGATTGTGCCAGATGCGTTGTCGCAGCGATTGACCGGACACAGTGAGTAATGGTGAGGTAACAATGGCGACGCATACCGCGCCGGGTTGGTACGGCAAATTACCGGCCACCGGAGATTTTCTGCGCCAGCGCCTGAGCGAGAATACCGTGACGCCCTGGAGCCACTGGTTTCAACAAGGGCTGATGCATTGGCACCAACAATCCGACGCGAACACTCCGCTCTTTTTGCGTGCGCCGGTGTGGAACTTTGTGTTGCCGCTGTCGCCGCTACGTCAGCAGGTTCAGATGGGCTGTTTATTGCCCTCTTGCGATCGCGTAGGCCGTAGTTGGCCGCTGCTGGCATTACGCAGTTTTCCGCTCAGCCACTGGCATAGCGCGCAATTGGCGATGTCAGGAGATTGGTATCAAGAGCTGGGTGCTTTGCTATTGCGCAGCGTGAAAGATCGTCTCAGCCCGGATGTGCTGGAACAGCAGATGCAACAGTTAGCTCCGCTGATGGTGCCAGATAACCAGCGCAGCGACATTATGGATGTCATTGGTTTTGATGACCTGCCCTGCACACTGAGCTGGCGTGAAGTGGCAGACCGATTTGATCCGCAGCAGCATATTAGCTACTGGTGGAGTAATCGCAGTGACGGATTTGCCCATGCCACACACAAACACAGTGGGCCGCTCACCGCGCAACTTTTTTCCTTACTGTTTAACCCGGCATCTGGTGCTCAGCCGGGACGCAATGGCCTCTATCCACCGATGTTTGAATAGGCTGTCGCGTTTTCCTTGTTAATGGGATGACTCATGCAATTTACCATTGTGCAGTGCAATACGGATGTGCCCGCAAAGACGGTCGCCTTTAAACCGCCGGGGGGAACTATCGGCCGCAGTCAGGACAACGATCTGGTGCTGCCTGACGAGACACGCGCGATTTCGCGTTTGCAAGCACTGGTGCATCTGTCACCTGAAGGCGAATGCCGTTTGACCAATCAGGGCAGCGTCACCTCAGTGGTGCTCAATGGCATGGTTCTGCAACGTGGTTCGCAAGTGCTGTTACATCACGGCGATGCCTTACAAATCGGTGAGTATGGCTTGCAAGTGAACGACCCAGCCTGTCAGAACAGTCAACAAGATGATCCACTGGCGTTCTTTGCAGAGAGTGCGGATGACCCGCTCGGTATTCAACAGGAACCTGATGTCCTGCCAGAGACCGCCACTGTTCGCCACGAGCGTCGCACAGATCCACGCCTCGCCATCGATCCCCAAAGTGATTCACCCGCTCTCCCTGCCGCATTACCGGGTGCCGATCAGGATAAGCTGATTGCGGCACTGTTAGAAGGTATGGGACTCAACAACGGACACCAAACGCCCTTCACCGAAGAGCAAATGCGTGTCACCGGTCGCATGTTGAGCCTGTTTTCCCAAGGCACCGTCGCTCTGCTCTCTTCGCGCTCAATTTTGAAGCGTGGAGTCAAAGCCGATATGACGATGATCCTGAACGAAGCCAACAACCCTTTTAAAATTCTGCCATCGGGCAAGACCGTACTGATGCAGATCTACCAGAGCCAGATGCCCGGCTTTATGTCACCGGAAGCTGCTGTGCGCGATGCATTAGTGGATTTGCAAGCTCACCAGCTGGGCATGATTGCCGGTATCCGCGCCATCATTGCCGCTATGCTGCAGTCGTTTAACCCGCAACGGCTGGAAGAAGAGGCACGTAAAGACGGCGTGTTGCCAAAGCTGCCGTTTAATGGTGGACGCAAAGCGGCGTTGTGGGATTACTTCTCACGCCACTATCAGCGCACGGCCGGCGAAATTGAAGATGACTTCCACACGCTGTTTGGCGAAGCCTTTTTGCACGCCTACGATATGGAAGTTAACCAGTACAAAGATTCACAGACGCGGACTGAAGACGCATGAAGATGATGTTTGCCAGTCGCTGCCAGCAGGGAATGCGCGACGAAAATCAAGACCGCACCGGGGCAGAACTCGACGAACACAAAGCCTGCTTTTTAGTATGTGATGGCGTTGCGGGCTTACCGGGTGGCGATATGGCGGCACAGATCGTTCGGGACACGCTGCTGACCTCTTTGCACAACAGCGACACCTTTACCCCTGACAGCACCCGTGCCGCCATTGAGCAATGCCAGCAGGTATTGCTGGAGGCGCAGGGAAATAATCCGAAATATGCCCGCATGAGCACCACGCTCGCCGCACTCTTTATCGACCGCCAAACACAGCGCGCATGGTGGGCGCACGCAGGTGACAGCCGGGTTTATCACTTCCGTCACGGGGTCTTGAGTCAGGTCACGCGTGACCACAGTCTGGCTCAACAGTTACGTGAAGCGGGCTATGAAAATTCCGGCATTAACAGTAATTTACTTTATAATGCGCTCGGTGTTGAGCCTGCCCGTCCCGCCACCTTCAGTGAAGTGATTTCGCTCACCGATGGTGATGCGTTTTTGGTCTGTACCGATGGGTTTTGGCTCAATCTGACCACCCACGAGATGGAACAAGCCCTGCGCATGGTCAATGCCTGCGAAGAGTGGCTGACTTTGATGGAACAAGCCGTTAACCGCAGTGTTAAAAGCGACAATCTCAGCGCTCTGGCAATCTGGATTGGCGAGCCGCAGGAAGCGACGCTGCTTTATTCCCAGGCCGATGCGGCACGTTTTCTGCCGACACGTTATTGATTCCAAGGATCCTTATGAAAGTGTGGTTGCCGGGTTTAGCGACCCTGTTGCTGGCTCTAAATGCACAAGCTGATGATTATCGCGTGGTTTACTCGCCGAGCCTGTCATTGGAAGTTTATATCGATAACGTGGCCAGCAATTCGCCGAATGACTGGTGTAAAGAGACACTGCCGTTACGCATTGTTTCAGGTAAAAGCACCGATTCCAGCATCCTGACCAGCTTCCTGCCACGCGTGGGGACGCTGTTAGCGAATCAGTGTGGCACGCTGGATGAACTCCCCTGGCAGATGACCAACAAAGACGGGAGCGTCCTGGCGAATGGTAGCGCAGCCAAACTGCAAAACTGGCGCCCTATTGTGATTAACGATGCCACTGCCAGCGCCAGTGCCAGTAACGCCGCCCCGCTTGACCTGTCAAAACCAGCAGATACGGCCCCCTTGCAACACTTCGCTTTGCCGGCCGGATGTCATTTCCGCACCTGGTGGGATGAAAATGGCGATTCACTCTTTATTCCTGACAATCCGCAACAGCACTGCTCGACCGAAGGTTGGCTGGAAGGCCCAAGTGATATCACGCTGATGAACAACGGTAATACCCGCAGCGTGGCGGTTAACTTTTATCAGGGCTACCCGATTGCCGACCTTAAGCTAAGCGGCCCAGCGCTGGAAGTCGTCGCCGTGAATAAGCAGCGCATGATAGTGACGCGCCCTGATGCAGATGATAGCTGGCTAGTGCTGCCCTTTGACAGCCAGCAGCACGTGTGGCGCTTCACTGGCAACCTGCTGATTAAAATGGATAAGACAGCCGGCCAAGACAGCGATGCGGTTAAGAAGCGAGTTGAAACTTTACGTGGCGTCTGGTCGCCACAATTTATGCCACAGCAAAAAGTGACTGTGTTACTGATTGACACCCTGCATGCGGATCTGGCCGATCCGGCGATTGGTGCCTGGCGTAACATTAATTAATTAGCGATCGTCGCCCTGGATCAATGAAGTTGACCGGGCGCTACAGGACGTGTTCAGAGAGTTCACTATGTCGGCAAACGAAAACCACACACCGAATGCCCTGCCTGCGGGCTATCGGTTTAACGAATTTGAAATCAAGGAAGTGATCGGCGGCGGTGGCTTTGGCATTGTTTATCGTGCCTGGGACCATCAGCTCGAGCGCACCATCGCGATTAAAGAGTACATGCCGGTTTCTCTGGCGGTGCGTGCTGCCGACCTGTCGCTGGAGCTGCGTGGCGAACGCTTCCAGAAACTGTTTAATGCCGGGCGCAACAGCTTCATTCAGGAAGCGCGCCTGCTCGCACGTTTTAATCATCCTGGTCTGCTGCATGTCTTGCGCTTCTGGGAAGAGAACGGCACCGCCTATATGGGCACACTTTACTACAGCGGCATGACGCTGAAAGAGTGGCAAGTGACCAGCCCGGAAAGCATCAGTGAAAGCTGGATCCGTCGCCTGCTGCCTCCGCTGTTTGGTGCCATCAATACCATTCATACCGCGGGTTATCTGCATCGTGATATTTCGCTGGATAATATCCAGATTCAGGAAAACCAGTTACCGGTGTTGCTCGATTTTGGTTCCGCGCGCAAGGAGATCGGCAATCTGTCGGACGAAACCGAAATCATGCTGAAACCCGGCTTTGCGCCGATTGAACAATACAGCGAAGAGGGCGAAGTCGAACAAGGGCCGTGGACGGATATCTATGCGCTCGGAGCGGTGCTACACAATCTGATCACCGGTCATGCGCCACCAGTGAGCGTGGTGCGTTGTATCGAGGATAACTACCAGCCGCTGGTCGAACGCCAGCCAGAGGGCTACTCGCTGCCGCTGCTTCATGCTATCGACTGCGCGCTGGCCATGAAGCCGGCTGACCGTCCACAAAATATTGATGCCTTTGCCAGCCTGATTGATTTACCTGTCAGTGATGTTGAGGCGCTGGTGACCACCTTCCCGGTGATCGCCGAAGTCCCGGCTGCCGAGCCGGTCGGGGTTGTGGTGCCAGAACCTCAGGTGATGGCGGTGAATCATGCTGCCGCCGCCATTGAACCCGTGACACCGCGTAATGTGCGTCGTCTGTCGCCAGGTTTAGTTGCCGCGGCGGCGATTGCGATTCTGGCGGTGGTGGTTGTGGTGTGGAAAGCCAATCGTCACAGCGATGCGCCACCTGTCGCCTCGACCCCTGCAGCAACCGCACCCGTGGCAAACCCCAGTGCGGCTCATCCTGGTCCCTCGCTGGCAACGGTTTATTTGCGCTTGCAGGAAGGCGACAATATTGTGCTGAATGGTGAAGTGAAGGATGTGAAACCAGCCAGCAGCGGTTTTGCCTCGCTGAATCTGGCCGCCGGCAACTATCGCATTGAAGTCCATCATGGTAGTGAAGTGCTGGCGCAATCACTCACGATTGATAAGCCGGGAACCTGGCTGATTAATCCCGGCAAACCCTGATTAGCGCGCTGCAGATTTTTGCAGCGCTCTGACCTCTGCGGCCAGACGCGTTAAGGCTTCTTCTTGCATACCGCGTTTGCCCAGCTCCTGTTCCAGCGAATAGAGATATTGGGCATTCGTTCCCAGCGGCCCACTCGCTTGTGCGATCAATGGCGCGATAGTGCTACGGCAGGAGTCGGTTTCATACAGCGGATGTCGAGGGTCCATGATAAACACCAACGCAGTCACCTTACGCGCATCATCCAGCTCCAGTTCACACCAGGTTGGCAGGTAGCAGCCGGTGATCATCTCACGCTTCCATAACAACTCGAGTTCATCATGCAGTCGGGATTCCGGCAGACGGAACGCCAGCCCGCTGGTTGCACCGCCCTCTTTCAGCGCCAGCATACGACCAGGAGCCTCTACCGTGCCGCGTCCGGCGGTAAGGCGTAAACAGAACGCCCGATGCCAGCCTTCCAGCCGCCCGGAAGCCACTTCTTCCGCTTCAAAAACCGGATTCCACATCAGGGAACCATAGCCAAAGATCCAGACCGGGCTTTGGTCAGGGCGACAGGCCAGCGTGGCCGCAAGCGATGCTGCGCGCTTTTCACAGCTCCACAGCAGCGCTTCGTCAATATCGCCAAAGGATGTTTTACAATCCGCTTTTAAAAGAAATTCCCGGGTTAACAATGCGACCTCCTCTACTGCGCTGACATCCTGTCGGTTCGGCTCCTCAAAGATGATGTCTTACAGGCAACACGCGTTGCGTCGACTTAAGAGAAGACATTAATGCATTTTTCATAAAAGTTTCAAGATTGACCCCGATCACAAAGGGGAAATTCTTCGTAAATAGCATCGGCTGCCTGGCGAAGAACTTGAATTAGGGAGGCGGTTTAATAGAGAGTCATGCATGCAAGTTAGAAAAGTCTAACTTTAGTTAAATAAACCGAAACTGCTTAATCAAACCAAAATAAGAGCGATTTAACCTCGTCAAATTTGGTGCCATTTTATAAATTAAGTGAATTTACTCTCATTTCAACCCAATGAATATCAGTCGTTATTACTGGATAACACTCAGTTTTATCAACTTAGGTCATTAATATTCATTAAGTAAAAACGCGTAAAGACTCTGCAACACAACTGTTGAAAAGTTACACTGCGCTGCGTCAGAAAAGTCATTATATTTATCAGGCACTGATGGCCTGTTTTGGTTCTTTTTTCCGGAGAGGATGGTGAATGGCTACACATGAAAAGACCCGACATACCGAATACTCGCTGATTTTCCCCATTGCTGCGCTCGCGGTGCTGAGCTTCTTTGGCGGCCAAACCGCGCTGATGCCGGTTATCGGCATTAACTTGCTGTCTCTGGTAGCAATCCTCTGCAGTGCGTTCAGCGTAGTACGTCACGCCGACGTTCTGGCACACCGCCTGGGCGAACCCTATGGTTCGCTGATTTTAAGCCTGTCGGTGGTGATATTAGAAGTGAGCCTGATCTCCGCATTAATGGCCACCGGTGATGCTGCACCGGCGCTGATGCGCGATACCCTCTACTCCATCATTATGATTGTTACCGGTGGCCTGGTTGGTTTTGCACTGCTGCTCGGCGGACGTAAATTTGCTACGCAATATGTGAATCTGGCAGGCGTGAAACAGTACATGATCGCCATTTTCCCGTTGGCGATTTTGGTGTTGGTGTTCCCTAACGCGTTACCGGGTGGTAATTTCACCACCGCCCAGGCACTGATCATCGCGGCTATTTCAGCGGCGATGTATGGCGTGTTCCTGCTGATTCAAACGAAAACGCACCAGAGCCTGTTTGTGTATGAGCATGAAGATGACGGCGACGATGGCGATCCCCATCACGGCAAACCTTCCGCTCACAGTTCTGTGTGGCATACCATTTGGTTGATCGTGCATCTGATTGCCGTTATCGCGGTCACCAAGATGAACGCCAATACTCTGGAGCAACTGCTGACAGAACTGAATGCACCCGCGCAGTTCACCGGTTTCCTCGTCGCGTTGCTGATTCTGTCACCAGAAGGTTTGGGGGCGATCAAAGCAGTGTTAATGAACCAGGTCCAGCGCGCCATGAACCTGTTCTTTGGTTCGGTGTTAGCCACGATTTCCTTAACGGTTCCCGCAGTCAGTATCATTGCCACCCTGACGGGCCAGCAACTGATATTTGGCCTGGAGCCACCGCATATGGTGATCATGAGTGCAGCATTGATCTTGTGCCACATCTCGTTCTCAACCGGACGTACCAATGTGCTAAACGGTGCCGCGCACCTGGCGCTGTTTGCAGGTTATTTGCTGACGATAATGCTGTAGGAACGCGTAGCGGCTCAATTTATTGCGCGCCCCTGGCAGTCACACCGCTGCACGATTGCGCGATAAATCGCGCCGCTACCACCATAAAAAAAGGCGCCATCGGCGCCTTTTTACAATCATCAGCAATCAATCAGTTGCTGGTATCCAGCTCCGGGAAGCTCTTCACCAGATCATCAATCGCTTTCATCTGCACCAGGAACGGCTCCAGTTTATCCAGCGGCAGCGCGGAAGGACCGTCGCACTTCGCGCTGTTTGGTTCTGGGTGCGCTTCAATGAACAGACCGGCAATACCCACAGCCATACCCGCACGGGCCAGTTCACCCACCTGCGCACGACGGCCGCCAGAGGCCGCACCGAATGGATCTCGGGTCTGCAGAGCATGCGTCACGTCGAAGATCACCGGGCTGTTGTTAGTGACTTTCTTCATCACGTTAAAGCCAAGCATATCCACAACCAGATTGTCATAGCCAAAGTTGCTACCACGGTCACACAGGATCACTTTGTCATTACCGCCTTCGGCGAATTTATCGACAATGTTACCCATCTGGCCAGGGCTAACGAACTGAGGTTTCTTCACGTTAATCACCGCACCGGTTTTCGCCATTGCTTCAACCAGATCGGTTTGACGTGCGAGGAAGGCAGGCAGTTGAATCACGTCAACCACATCAGCAACGGGCTGCGCCTGTGATGCTTCATGAACGTCAGTGATGATTTTCACGCCGAAGGCCTGCTTCAGCTCCTGGAAAATCTTCATGCCCTCTTCCAGGCCCGGACCGCGATAAGATTTGATGGAAGAGCGGTTAGCTTTGTCAAAAGAGGCTTTGAACACGTAAGGAATGCCGAGTTTATCGGTCACTTTTACATAGTGTTCGCAAATACGCATGGCGAGGTCGCGCGATTCCAGCACGTTCATACCGCCAAAAAGAACAAATGGCAGATCGTTTGCGACCTTGATATCGCCAATATTCACTATTTTCTGGGTCATGCCTTTTCCTTTTTTCGAGGGACGCTTAATGCAGCGTCACCTGTTTCTGTTCAATTGCGTGAATCTGCACTTTAATCATTTCGCTGACCGGGTCCTCAGGACACTGCTCAACAAAGTAGGTCAAATCCGTCAGTGCGATATGTTCGCACTCAAGCTGGGCATAGATGAGACCACGATCGCGTATTTCATAAGGATCATCAGGATCAATCTGCAGCAATACCTTGCTGACATTCAGCGCCAGCTCCATCTGCTTCTCTTCCATCAACGCCGCTTTCAGCGTATCGAGCATTTTGCGCATCACGTTGATGGTTTTCGCTTCGTCGAGATCGTCGTTGTAGAGTTTGGCTGTCGGGCTGATATTGCCTTTGAGCCACACTTCCAACGTATGCTTATCGAGCGTCTCGCCGTTAAACGGGTTGATCAGCCACATTTCGCCATCAAGCCAGTCGGCACGCAGAATCAACTGAGTGGGGAAAATCACCGGCATCAACGGCAGTTCCAGCTCATCCGCGATATGCAGCAGAATCACGCCCAGTGATACCGCGGTGCCCTGACGGCTCTTCAGCACTTTATCTATCCAAAGTGCATCGGATAAATTGTAGACACCGCTGGCGCCGCCAAATCCCCATTCGCGATAAAACAGCTCCAGCAGCTTGCCTAACTGCAAATCTGCATCCTGCTCACTGCTGACAAACTCACGGGCTTCATCTACTAAGGCGGCCAACTGTTGCTGCACAGAGGGCGCGGAAAAATCATTGCGTATGGCGCAGGTCGCACCAATCACCGCTTCACTCAACGGTGTTTCACTGTAATCGAGTTGCTCTGGCGAGGTCATACTATCCCCAATATCGGCATTTTGGTCATCGCCAGCTTAATCACAAACAGCAACGCAACGATTGCAATCAGGCAAGCGATCCAACGTGTCCCCATCTTGCGTGGGCGACGGCTCAATGCCACGGAACCTAAGGCGATGTAGATGATAACCCCTAACAGCTTCTCCGTCAGCCAGCTTCCTTGTGGCGAGAACGGATAAAAGTGCGTAATTACCACTAACCCCACGCCGCTGAGTAGCAAAAATGTGTCATTAATATGAGGCGCGATGCGCACCCAGCGGCGTTGCAGCATGGCAGAACCGGTTGTCAGCCAATAAAAACGCAGCAGAAACAGGCTGATAGTCAGCGCAACGGTCAGGAGGTGAAAATGTTTAATCAGCGGATACCAGCTCGCCATCGTACTTCCTTAAATCAGAAAAATTGTCCAAGAGTAACGCGGGGATTGCCG
>NZ_BBOC01000037.1:0-49351 GCF_001485335.1 Type-D symbiont of Plautia stali
TGCGATCGGTGGCGGGGCACGATGCTATCAGCCTCAGCTATCACTGCCCCAGTGCGCTGCTGTTCGTACCCAGTGCCGGTGGGCTTTCCCACAACGAGCACGAATTTACCGCCACGGCTGACCTGCATACGGGTCTCGATTTACTGATGGCGTTGTTGAGTCAACTCTGTCTAACCAGCGAGGGCACCCCATGTTGACGCGTTTGCAGCAGGCGCTGGCGGGCTGGCAGCCAGCACTTGAGTTTGATATTCAGCCGGGAACGGCGGGAGTTGCTTCACCGCATCGTTTAGCGACGGAGTGGGCAGGATTTCGTCTGACCTCGAACGGTCAGCACTATTACGCCAAAGTGTTATTTGATGACCAACAGGCACTGATTGATATTCAACGCAGCGCTGAAATCAGTCGACAGGCAGGCGAACTCGGTATCTCGCCAACGTTATGTCATGTCGATTCAGCTGCAGGCGTGTTGATCTTTACGGCACTGGATACTGATTTTCACTGGGCCAGGCTGGAACAATTGCGTGACCCGCAACATTTTGCCGCGTTGACGCGCACCCTGGACAGACTGCATCAATCCGGATTGCCGTTGCCCTCACACTCTCGTCAGCAAGATATGCTGCGGCTGCGCGGGTTAGCGGAGCAGGCGGCGCTGGTGCTGCCTGATGAGATGCTGTGGCTGGGGGAGTGTGTCGATCTCGCCTGGCAGGCAATCAATGCCACCCCTTTTGAGCCGGTGCTGATCCACGGGGACAACATCGCCAGCAACTGGGTAGTGAACCCACAAGGTGAATGGCGTTTACTCGATTTTGATTACGCTGCACAAGGTGATGCCTGGCACGATATTGCCACGTTAATCCATGAACAGCTGCCCACTGACGATCGCTGGCGTGATGCCATCCGGACGTGGCGCGGCAGTTGCAGTGAAGCCGATGTGGCACGCTGCCGGTTGTATGCCTTCGTTGATGATTATCACTGGACGCTGTGGGGCATGCTAAACGGCGCGACCAGCCCGCGTGGGCTGGAGTTTGCCAAACTCGGGCAATGGCAGTTGTTGCGTTGTCGCCAGAGTGTGAGCGATCCCCGTTTTGAACGTTGGTTGAACCTGACTGCGGAGAAGGCGAAATGAGTAAATCCTTGGGTGAAGCGCAGAGCTGGCAAGAGCAGCGGGTTGAACAAGCGATTGCAGCGATGCCGGAATGGCAGGGTAGGGCAGTGCACTATCGTCCGGTCAGTGGCGGGATCTCCAACGCAAACTGGCACGTTGCGGTGGAGGGTGCGCCTTGTGCCTACTTTGTGAAGATTCCGGGTGAAGGTACAGAACGTTTCATCAATCGTGATACCGCGCATGAAGCCAGTCTGAAAGCGGCACAAACCGGTTATGGCGTGCCGGTGGTGGCTTATCTGCGCGACCTGGGCGTTGAGATCTTTGAATTTATTGACGGCTGGCGCGCCTCCTCGAACCTCGATTTTCAGCAGCGGGCCATTCGCCATCGTGCGTTACAGGGGTTGAAGAGTTTCAACGATCAGCCGCTGCTCAAACAGAATAAAACCGTGTTCGACATGCTGGATGAGCACATTGAACAGGTGACGGCGCTGAACGTACCGTTCTCCGCCGATGCCGCCTGGTTGCACAAACAGGCCAAGCGTGCGCAGCGCGCATTAGAGGCCGGAGGGCTGGATTTGGTGCCCTGCATGAATGACACTCTCGCGGGTAATTTCATGCTTAATGATAGCGATGATATTCGGCTGGTGGATTTTGAATACGCTTCGAATAATGATCGCTGCTATGAACTGGCGCTGTGGTTTGGCGAAATGTTCTTTACGCCCCAAATTGAGCTGGAATTACTGGAGGATTATTTCGGCAAAGTCGATAACGCCTTATTTGCCCGCGTGCAAATTCATAAATATCTTGCCGATATGAAGTGGTCTACCTGGGCTATTATTCAGCATCACGTGGCGGATATTGATTTTGACTTTTCTAAATATGGGGCGTGGAAGAACTTACGCGCGCGCAGCGTGTTGAATCATCCGGACTGGGAGAACTGGCTGCGCGCTGTCTAATTTGCCCGTCAAACTTCGAGTCACAGCAGCGTTGGCTGTGGATGTCCACCTCAGTCACTGACTTCATGGGGATGGGCTCCCTTGTCGCCTTGCTGTGCCGCGAATGATTCAGGGCGTAGGATTGTTTTAAAAGAATTTTAAATAGCACCAACGGGGAAATGCTGTTTTTCAGCAGGTAAAGGAGTGCGCTCATCGTCATTGTAATATTCGGAGGTTGTTATGAGTTCGATGGTCATGGCGCAGCAATTGCGCGCCCGCATTAGTATTAAAAATAAAATATTTGCCTTATACCTGGCAGCATTATTACTGCTGGCACTGTGCCCGCCACTCTATTTAAGCGTGAGCGGTAACAGTGCGTTATTTATGGGGATCCCACTGCCGATTATTTACTGGCTGGCAATAGCGGTATTTCTCGGTGTGGGATTATGGGTGATGTATCTGGCGGAATGTGCCTTTGGCGAGATTCCAGATGACGAGGAAGTAGCATGAACATTAGCGCAGCAGAACCCCATTATTTGATCACCTTTGGCATGATTGGCCTGTTTCTGGCGATCATGATTGCAGTGTTGTACGCCACCAACCGTAAAAGCACCTCGTTTTCTGATTATGCGGTGGGCGGTCGATCTTATGGCCCGTGGTACATCGCCATGAGTTACACCAACTCGTGGTGGCCGGGTGCAACCTTCACCGCGTTCTTTTCATTGTCAGTCAGCGGCGTGATTGGTTTTTACGGTGCGGTTTACTCCACGCTGGGTGTCACCGCGATGTACCTGATGGCTCGACGCGCATGGAAGTGGGGGCAGCATTTCAACCTCACCACGCAACCCGATTTGCTCGGCATGCGCTTTAACAGCCCGGCGGTAAAACGAGTGGCCTCGATTATCGGCATCATTTGCGTGTTCCCGTGGGTGGTGATGGGCATTCAGGCACTGGCACTATTGGTGGAGTTCGCCAGCTTTGGACGCTGGGGCGTCACCACCTGCTTGATCGCCGGCGTGCTGCTGATTCTGGTCCGTCAATACTGGACGGTGAGCATGGGGATGCGCGGTCTGATCATGACCGATATGTATCAGGGCATCATCGCTTATGGCTTGGGTGCATTAGTCTGTGTCGCGCTGCTGTTTGGCGGTGACCATGGCTTTGGGCAACTGGCCTCACTGCCGCCAGCGATGTTGCAGATCCCCGGCGCTGAAGGATCGCATTATGGTCCGTGGTATATGTTCAGCCTGATCTTTACCGGTGTGATTGGTTCGATGTGCTGGCCAATGAGCTTCCAGCGCATCTATACCGCCAGTGGTATTCGCGCAGTGAAGAAAGGCACCTTGCTGACCATTATGCTGGTGGGCGGTTTTTACGCCATCCTGATGCTGTTTGCCACGGCAGTGAGCCAGGACCCTAATGTTCAGGCCAATCCACAAAACGGCTTCTTTACTGCGCTGTTTGATCAAGGCGGTCCTTGGCTGCTGGCGTTGGCGCTGGTCATCGTACTGGCGGCGAGTATAGGCCACGTGGACGGTTGTGTGCAGGTGTGCGGCACCCAGTTTGCCAACGACCTTGCCACCTGGAATAAACCCCGTAGCGATCGCCAACTGACGGTGCTGGCCAAATCGGGCATGGTGGTGTTTATCGTGGCTGCGGCACTGCTGGCTTACTTCACCTTTAACTATTCACGTTTGCAGTTGCTGGCACAGATCTCGTATCAGGGCATTATCCAGCTGGCGGTCCCGCTGTTCTTTGGCATCTTTAGCCGCTTTGGTAACAAGCAAGGCGCGTTGATGGGCATGATGACCGGCATCATTATCGCCATTGTGCTGACGGTATTCTTCCCAGATGACATCCCGGCGCTCGGTTCTCTCACCAGCGGGATTGTTGGACTGGCCGGTAACGTCGCAGTGTTTGTGCTGTGCGGTGTGCTGATCCCTGTCGATGACAAAGAGAAAGCCCGTGTGGAGGCGCTGTTTGCCCTGGCCGATGGCGTAAAACAGCCGTTAGCAAAACCGATACTGAACTAACGTATTGCAATCGTTTTAGCAACAAGGCCATGATAACGCTCTGATTCCCCTCTGGAGCCTATCATGGCCGCTTCCTCGCCGTTGAACATTGGTCTGCTGTTGTTCCCCAATCTGACACAACTCGATCTGACTGGCCCGTGGGAAGTTTTTGCCCGCATGCCCGGTGTGAATAACTACCTTATCTGGAAAGATCGCCAACCGGTGATGTCCGATCGCGGCCTGGCTATCGTGCCGACCACCACCTTTGCCGACTGTCCGCCACTCGATTTGATCTGCATTCCCGGTGGTCCAGGGCAAATTGCGCTGATGGATGACGAGGAGACGCTGGATTTTGTGCGGCGCACAGCGCAACACGCACAATGGGTGACGTCGGTGTGCACTGGCTCACTGGTGTTGGGTGCCGCGGGATTGTTGCAAGGATATCGCGCCACTTCCCATTGGGGCTCGCTTGATCAGCTGAGTCTGCTGGGGGCGACGCCAGTTGCGGAGCGTGTGGTGCGAGACCGTAACCGCATCACCGGAGCGGGTGTGACCTCGGGGATCGATTTTGCGTTGACTGTGTCGGAAGAGTTGTTTGGTCGCGAGGTGGCAGAAAATATTCAGCTGCAGATGGAGTATGATCCGGCACCGCCATTCCACGCCGGGTCGCCACGCAGCGCGTCACCCGAACGTCTTTCACAGGCGCAAACGCAGATGCAGGATTTTATTGCCCGCCGCCGTGTGGCAACAGAAGCGGCGGCCGCCAGACTTAAGCGTTAACCAACTGACCCCATTCCAGTTTTAAATAGCGATCCGCGAGGTGGAAATAGCGATCGTCATGGGTGATGACCACCACTGCTTTACCCCTAGCGGTCAGCGCGGGTAGCAGCTGGTGGTAAAACACCTCGCGAAAGGCAGGGTCCTGGTCGGCGGCCCATTCATCAAACAGATAGAATGGACGGTCCTCCAGCCAGGCCACCAGCAACGCGAGGCGCTTACGCTGCCCGGTGGAGAGTGCCAACGTCGAGAATTTTCCCTCCTCCAGCGTCACCTTTTGCGTTAATTGCAACGCCGCCAGCAGTGCCTGAGCGTCATCATTCCAGCGTGCGCTATTAATACCCTGCAAATCTTCAAATAAGTGAAAATCATTGAATACCGCAGAGAACAGCTGGCGATAACCCGCCCGGTTGGATGCGTTTATCTCTTTGCCGTCCAGCAGCAGTTGGCCGCTATCAGCCGGATACAAGCCCGTCAGTAGTCTGGCGAGCGTGGTTTTTCCGCTGCCGTTGCCTCCTGTGAGAAACACCAACTCACCGGGCTGAAACTGCAGCGTAATCGGTCCAAGCTGAAACGAATCGTGGCGATAGGTGACAGCACGTAGTTCCAGGCGCTGGAAGCTGAACGGTGGTGTGTCAAAGTGGGTGTGCTCGGGTGGCAGTTGCTGTTGCATGGCGTTGATACGCTTGAGTGCCACCTGCGTCATGGTCAGGCCGGGCAGGGCGGAGAGCGCATTTTCAATCGGCACGATCATGTAGAGAAACACCATGGCGAAGCCTGACATTACGGCACCTTGCACATTGAGCCTGTCTGCCAGTAAAAACATCACCACGCCGATAAATGCAAAGAAAAATACGCTGGCCCAAATGTTAGCGAGGGCATACAGCACATAGCCACGCGTGCGCTCGACCCGCACTTGTTCAATGGTGTGAAACAGTTTGTTGTGCAGGAATGCCTGCTTGCGCGGTGCGTGCAGGCGAAGCTCTTTCGCTCCACTAAACAGTGCACTGACTTCGCCCGTGAGCGTCTCTTCACGCTGGCGTGACTGGCGCATCAACTGCAACGCGCGGCCGTGAACCCAGTGATAGCCGAGTGAGCCGACCAGCACGGTCACTAGCGCAATCACCATCACCGTCAGCGAGAGATAGCCGAGATACCCCATGCAGCCCAGAATCACCGCCAGCGACATGACAAAGCTGGGTAAGGCGATAAAAAACACCACCACCTGATCGAGATCTTGCGTCAGGATGCTGAGCGCGCGCGGCATGCCGTGCCGTTCCAGCTGGGCGTATCCGGCATCTGCCACCTGTTGTACCAGCTTGCGGCGCAACTCGGCTTTGCAGCGCTGACCCATTGCCATAAACAGTGACTGGCTAAGCGTACGCGTGCCAAGCATCAGGAGGGCCAGCAGCGCGAACTGCCACGCTAAGTGCCAGCGCTGCGCATCACTGGCGCCTAAACCCTGATTAATCACCGCCAACAGTGCCGCATTGCTTAACCCGCCAATCACGCTGCACGCCAGCGCGACAAAGAACAACACACCGGTGGTGCGCAGTAACATCAAATAAATCGCCACCTCATCTCCTATGAGTTTGAGCTATTCAGCGGTCGCCACAGCAATAGCGCCAGCCATGGACCACCCATTAGTGTTGCCATCAGTCCTGCCGGAATCTGACGCGGATAGAGCAAATTGCTGCCTGCCCAGTCGGCCAGCATCATCAGCAAAGCCGCAATCAGCGAGGCGAGCATCAGTTGTCCCATCGGCCTGCGCGCGCCAAGCTGGCGAGCCAGCTGGGGGCCGAGCAGGCCAATAAATGACAGCGGTCCGACAATCAGGGTGGCAACGCCAGTCATGGTTGCCGCCAGTAGCATCAGCAACAGCCGGGATTGGGTGATGTTGAGACCCAGGGACGACGGGATTTGATGCAGCGGCAGCAGTACTAAGGCGCGGCGCAGCAGCGGCGTGATTGCCAGTAGCACCAGTGCCAGGGAAAACGCGATGGCGGCAATCGGTGTGCTGACGTAATAGGTGGAGCCGGTCATCAGCTGGCGCAGCATCGCGGCCGCCATACCGTTATTGCTGATCACAATTGCGGCAACCGACTGGAACAGCGCAGTGATCGCCAATCCACTTAGCAACATACGTTGAGGGTTGAGGGCATAGTGACGCGCTTGCCACAGCGTCAGCCCCAACGTCAGCAGGGCACCGACGGCGCTGCTGACTAACATTCCTGACATCCCCGCCATTGGCCACAGCAACAACTGCACCGTGATGCCCAGCGATGCACCGGCACCAATCCCCAGCAGTTCAGGGCTTGCCATAGGATTGCGGCTGATACGCTGCAAAATCACCCCCGCGGCTGCCAGCAACACACCCGCCGCAATCGCCGCCAGCAGGCGCGGCAGCCGAAACGGCAACATCACGCGCATTTCGTTGAGTGAATTCCAGTGCCAGCCATTCACCCCATGCGCAAATCCAAGTGCAACGGCCAGCATAATCAGGAAAAGCATGACTACCGGAAGCAACGCAAAACGGCGAGCGGGAAAAGGCGAGGTCTGAGGCTCGTTAATATCGGGCTGAAAAATATGGCGCAGGCGCGGCAAAAACCACAGTAGCAGCGGCGCACCAGCCAGGGCAGTCATCATGCCGGTGGGAAGCAGCAGGCCATCGATGCCATTAAGCCGACTGACTCCTTGATCGGTCAGCCACAGCAATCCGGCAGCTAACAGCGGCGACCAGATAAGTTTATGCCGCAGCTGTTTTGCGCCTGCTAACGCGGCCAGATGCGGTGCCGCCAGCGCGATAAAGCCAATCACCCCCACCACGCTGATCACCAGGCTGCTAATCAGCAGAGCTGACGCAATCGCAATAGCACGGACCCATCCTGCGGGCAGACCGATCGCGCGCGTGACCCGCTCATCCAGTGCCAGCAGACGCAAGGGGCGCAAAATCAATAGCACCGGAAGGGCAGCCATCAGCAAGCGCGGCAGCAGCCACCAGAGTGCGTGCGCATTCTCTTGCGTCAGCGAGCCACCGCCCCAGATAAACACGGCTGAGAGTGAACGGTCGTAAATGATCGATAACAGCAGATTGGCGGCACCGCAGTACAGGTTCACCAGCATACCGGCCAGGGTTAACGCCAGTGGGGTAAACCCCTGGCGAAGGCTGAGTAAAATCACCAAGGCAAAGGCGACGAATGCACCGCTCAGGGCAATCCATTCCCGGCCAATCAACAGCCAGGCGGGCGCCATCAGCGTCACCAAAGAGAGTGCTAAAGTTGCGCCGGATGCGATGCCCAGCGTCATGGGTTCTGCCAGCGGATTACGCAATGCCTGCTGCATCACCACGCCGGTAAAGCCCAGTGCCAGGCCGCACAGGATTGCCATACCCTGACGCGGCAACCACATCAGGGTAAACACCTGTTGAGCAAGAGTCGGGCGTGTCGTACCGCGCAGTGCTTGCCAAGCCTCGTGCCAAGGCAGTTGGTGCGCCAATTGCTCCAGGCACAATATGAGGGCCATCGCAAACAGCAGTAAGGTGAGTGAAGCGGGATGGCGACTCAAGGATTTGCCTCCTGCAGCGCATTGACCAGGGCTTCCGCAAATCGCACGGCAGTCAGCACGCCACCCTCGGTTGAGAGGCCGTCCGGCATCAGCAGTAGCCGATGACCCTTGGGGCGTGTCAGCGTATGCCATAAGGGTGATTGCAAAACGGGCGTCATATCGATCTCGGGCCAAGAGGGGAGCAGCACTAACCAACCGGGCGCGAGCTGAGTCAGTGTTTCTAATTCCAGGGTCGCGTAACCTTGTGCGCCGACGGCAAACGGCATACTGTGCTGCAGGTCCAGGAGTGCCAACACATCCACAAACAGACTGCCCGCGCCAAGGGCCAGCACGTGCAAAGTATCCAGCGGATGCAGCAAGTAGATGGGCTGCTTTTTGAAGCGCGCGGCTTGTTGACGCGCCACCACCAGGCGCTGTTGCAGGCTGGCCATCACGTTGTCGGCCTGAACACGACTATCGGCAAGCTGTGCCAGCTTTTGCAAGTTCTGCTGTGCCAGTTGCCACGGACTCGGGCCGCTGGTGGCAAAATAGGAGAGTGGCGCAATGCGGGAAAGCTGTGCTTCCGCCATACGGTGTGCGGGCGTGACCAGCAATTGAGTTGGGCGCAGTTCAAACAGCGTTTCGTAATTCGGTTGAAACAGCAAACCCACGTCAGCAACCTGGGAGGGTAAAGCAGGCTGGCTGAACAGACGGCGATACCAATCCGGTGCTGCCACACCTACCGGTGTGATGCCCAACAGCAGCGCCATTTCGGTTAACCCCCAGTCGAGGATCACCCAGCGCGGCGCAGGCTGTGCCCATGCCGGAAATGAAAAAAGGGCAGCGCCTGCCAGCGCCCCCTTAATCAGTGTTCGACGACGTATCACCACTGATAACTGACCGTCGCGATCAGCTGACGCCGCAGGCCGAAGTGGCAGCCGAGATCGTTACAGTTGCTGATGTACTGTTTGTCGGTCAGGTTTTGCAAGTTCAGCCCCAACTGCCAGTCTTGCCAGCGGTAGCGCATCATCGCATCGTAGATCATCGCGGCCGGGACTTTCAGGCTGTTGTCCGTGGTGGCATAGCTGGTGCCGACGTAGCGTCCGCCACCGCCAATAGTCACGCCGTCCAGCACGCCCGGTAAGGCATATTCGGTCCACAGTGCTGCCGTCTGACGCGCGATGGCCACCGGCTGTTTGCCTTGGGTATCGTCGTTGGCCGAGAGCACTTTCGGATTGGTCAGCGCATATGACGCATTAACCAACCAGCGTGACGTGATATTCGCTTTGGCATCCAACTCCAGGCCCTGTGAGCGAATCTCGCCGGTTTGCACCGAGTAGTTGGCGTGATCCGGGTCGGCGGTTAAGACGTTGGTCTGACGCAGGTCATACAGCGCCGCACTGAACAGGGCGTTAAAGCCGTTGGGTTGATACTTCACACCCACCTCAGACTGCTTACCTTTGGTCGGCTTAAACGGATCGCCGCCAAATGAGGTACCCGCCTGCGGCTGGAACGAGGTGCCGTAACTGATATAAGGCGCGATGCCGTTATCAAAGTGATACAACAACCCGGCACGGCCAGTGGTGGCGTAATCATTCAACTCGGTGCGTGCACCGCTGACCCAGTTCTGGCTGCGGGTTTGCGCTTTGTCATAACGTCCACCCAGATTCAGCACCCAGTTGTTCCACTTCATGCTGTCCTGCAGGTAGATACCTTGCTGAGTCATGAACGAGCGGCTGTGATAATCGATCGACGGCGACTCAACCGGCGTGCTGTAGTCTGGATTGAGGTAACTGATGTCCGATGCGCTACCATAACCGCTGTTTTGGCGCAGATCGTCATGTACAAAATCGAAGCCCAGCGTCAGCGCATGATTGACCGCACCGGTATCCACATTGCCTTGCAGATTAGTATCGACATCAAAGGCGTTGAACGATTCGATCACCCGCATGCTGTCGCGGCTCACCGTGGCCGAACCATCGGTTATCGTGGCCGTTGGATACACCATCTGATAGTCGCTGCTGGTGTGCAGATAACGCAGGTTCTGATGCACACTCCAGACGTCATCAAATTTGTGCATAAAGTCATAGCCGATGCTGGCCTGCTCGCGACGGTAATAATCGAAGCCCGGTTGACCCCCATAGAAACTGTCTGAGTAATTGCCTTGAGCCAGTTTGATCAGGCTACCTTCCAGCGGCATCTGGTTATAGAAACCGGTATAGGGATCTTTGCGGAACTGACCGAGTAATGTCAGGCGCGTGTCGTCATTGGGTTGCCATGTCAGCGCAGGGGCGATGTCATAGTGCTTATATTTGGTGTAATCGACCTGAGTATCATTGCGTGACCAGGTGCCGGTGATGCGGCCCAGCCAGTGTTCATCGTTATCCAATGCGCCCGAGAGATCGAGGCCGGTTTCAAACAGATTGTGGCTACCGGTACTGACGAATATCTGATGAATCGGCTCCGCCGTCGGGCGTTTGCTCATCAGGTTAATCACGCCGCCAGGACTGGCTTGTCCGAATGTCACCGAGCTTGGGCCTTTGACCACTTCAACGCGATCCAACAGGAAAGTGTCGTAATTCGGACGTGACCAATAGGTGACGGTAGGTAAGCGTAGGCCATCCAGGTACTCGTCAGCGGAAAAACCACGGATGTAGATATCGTCAAAACGGTAATCCGCACCACCGCCTTCCGCACCAATCCCGGCGTTATAGCGCAAGGCCTGCGGAACATTCAACGCCGCCTGTGAGGCCATTTGTGCCTGCGTAATGACGGCGATGCTTTGTGGCGTTTCGATAATCGGCCGCGTACTTTTCGTGACAGAATCAGCTTTCTTAGCCACCTGATTCCAGCTGTCGGCATCGCCACTGTCACTATCGACACTGTTGGCCGTCACGGTCAGTGTATTGTTTGAATTATTATTATCAGCGGCCCAGCCCGGCGCGCTGCTGATCACTATCAGCAGCAACGCGCTTAATGGCTTGCGCTTAAAGGTGCGATGACCCGGCATTTATTTTCCCCGATATGTTCCAATGGCCCCAATTAGTGATACAAATGATAATCATTACTATTTTATTTGATAGCGTCCTGCTGGCGGATTCACGCGGTGTTTACCACGAATCACGCAGAGCAGACATCAAACGGCAAATTAACGGGATTGGGTGAAAGGGTGTTGCAGAAACCACTTGCGGCGGAGATGACGCCACCACAGCCTTTACTCGCCACGCGCGAGATGCATTATCACGCGGGTCGTGAGGAACGCTGGCACGCGCATGAAGTGGCGCAGTTGGTGCTTTGCACGCAAGGAGTGATGCGGGTACAAACGCAAACGGCTTCCTGGACCTTAACGCCGGGTCGTGCACTCTGGCTGCCGGGGACGTTACCGCATGCCTTGACGGCGCTGAGCGATATCCGCAGCACCAGTTTATATCTCGATCCCAAGCTGGCCCGCGCTTTCTGGCCACAGGCGCGCAGTATGTTGATCTCGCCGTTGCTGCAGGCGTTGATTCAAGCGCTAGTGGACATCGAATTGCAGCCGCAGCCCGAACTGGATCGGGTAGCGTTGATTTCACCTTTGTTGCTGGATGAGATCCATCGCGCTGCTGATGGCCCGGTGTGCAATTTACCGCTGCCGAGTGACCGTCGCTTGCTCAATATTTGCCAGCAGTTACTGGCAAGCCCGGCCAGCAGCGATACGCTGGAGGAGTGGGGGCAGCGGGTGGGTGCCAGTTCACGCACGCTGGCGCGACTGTTCCGCGAGCAAACCGGCATTACCTTTACCCAATGGCGTCAGCAACTGCGACTCTCAGAAGCGCTGGTGCAACTGGCGCAGGGGCAAACCGTGTTGCGTACTGCCAATCAACTCGGTTATCAGAGCCCCAGCGCTTTTATCTCCATGTTTCGTCGGTTAATGGGCGAAACGCCGCAGCGTTTTTTACGAATTTCAGCCTGAAATCGCCACGCTTATTTAGCCTCAATGCCCGCTGGCAGTAGGGCGCACGGTGATTTCGTTGACATCAACTTCGCCAGGCTGATCGATGGCCCAGCCGACGGCTTTAGCAATCGCTTCGGGCTTGAGTGCAATCTGACGATAGCTTTTCATCGCTTCGCGCGCCACGCTATCGCTGATGCTATCAGCGAGTTCAGACTCCACCACGCCAGGGTTGATCACCGTGACACGCAGTTCACGTGATTCCTGGCGTAAACCATCTGAGATGGCGCGCACGGCAAACTTTGTCGCGCAATAGACGGCGGCGGTCGGTGACACCGTCAGCGCCCCTACCGAGGCGATGTTGATAATGTGCCCGGCGCGTTGGGTCTGCATCGTTGGCAACACCGCCGCTATCCCGTACAGCACGCCACGAATATTGACGTCCAGCATCGCATCCCACTCCTCGACTTTCATGGAACTCATCGGCGAAAGCGGCATCACGCCCGCGTTATTGATCATCACATCGATGCGGCCATATTTTTCCAGTGCAAAATTCGCCAGCTTTTGCGTATCACTGCGTTGGGTGACGTCCGTGGCAAGATAATCGACGAGTGCGCCTTGGCTACGCAATTCATCACACAGCGTCGCGAGACGTTCGGTACGTCGGGCGCCAAGTACCAAGGTGTGGCCTTGCTGTGCCAGGTAACGGGCAATCCCTTCGCCGATACCGCTGCTGGCACCGGTCAGAATAATCACTTTTGCATTAGGGGTCATGGTGGCTTCTCCTTTGGGTGAGGAGGCATTGTTGAAAAAAACGTGTTGGCGCAATAGACCGGAAAGTGGTGCATCTTTGCCTGATTCTCTCGTCGCGATTGTGCTAATGAAAACTTCAAGGCTATGCTTTGCCTGAACCTCTCAGGAAACCCCTTATGTCGAACAGCGTGCAACAGCAAACTTGCCATCTGCTGCGTCAGTTGGCGCGTCAGGAAGGCTATACCGAGTCGTTGCTGGAGAGCGTGCGTTTTATGCGCGCCGACCAACAATGGTCACGAACGCCAGTATTGTATGAGCCCAGCATCATCATTATTTGTCAGGGTTCAAAGCGGGCCTTTCTTGCCGATAAGATGTATCGCTACGACGCGCAGCATTATCTGGTGCTGTCGGTGCCGCTGCCTTTCTCTGCCGAGACCGAAGCGACCTCGGAAGAGCCTTTGCTCGGTATTGCCATTCGTCTGGATGCGACCATGGTGGCACGTTTGGTGGCACAACTGGCCGATGTTGAAAAGGCGGTGACTGAACCTCCAGCCGGGATTGTCTCAACCCCTGTCAATGATGCTCTGGCGGAAAGCACCTTACGCTTGTTGCAAGCGCTGAGTGATCCGCTTGAGGCGAAAGTGTTGGGGCCGGCACGCGTTGAGGAGATTTGCTTTCGGGTATTAATGGGTGAGCAGGGTGTGGCGGTGCGTGCTGCACTGACATATCAGGGGCACTTTGGTCGTATTGCGCGGGCGTTACTGCGTATTCATGCTGACTGGAAACAGCCTTTGGATGTGCCGCACCTGGCGAACGAAGCAGGGATGAGCGTAGCGCGTTTCCATCTGCATTTTAAAACTGTCACCCAGACATCGCCGATTCAGTATCTCAAGTCACTGCGCTTGCATCAGGCTCGATTGATGATGATCCAGGATAACCTGACCGCGGCGGGTGCGGCGGCACGAGTGGGCTATGAAAGTGACTCTCAGTTTAATCGGGAATTTAAACGCATGTTTGGTCGCAGTCCGGCGGAAGAAGCGCGGGTGATGAAAAAAGCGTTTGAGCTGCTACCGCCGGAACAACTTTCCGCACGGCTACAACCACACTGAATCAACGAAGACCCATCACGGCAACGACGACTAAGATCCAGAACAGCGCACAGCCGCTTAGCATCCATTGCCAGATTTGGTGACGTTCAGGGTTGAAAAGCGCATTCAGGCGCGCACGTAAAATCATTTGCATAACGACCTCAAGTCAGAAAGTTTAAAGAAATAGCCAGTGGCTGCCGTTAACGGGTAGCCGCTGCGAATAAGACTATTCTGACTGTTTTTTAAACACCTATCGACGAGACCAGTCTTGGTTTTCCGACTGTGAGGACGTTATGGTTATGCTGCTCAGAAGATTGTGCAGTATTGACGACGCATTACACGCTGCGCGTTACCCCGCCATCAACGCGAATGTTTTGCGCGGTGATGTAAGCCGCGCCCGGTGACGCCAGGAAGGCGATGGTGGCGGCCACCTCTTCAGATGTCCCGTAGCGTTGCAATGGCACGCTATCACGACGCTCATCGGTTTTCGGCAGGCTATCGATCCATCCCGGTAACACATTGTTCATGCGGATGTTGTCCACCGCGTAGGTGTCAGCGAAGATCTTGGTGAATGAGGCCAAGCCGGCGCGGAAGACAGCAGAGGTTGGGAACATATCGGTAGGTTCGAACGTCCAGGCTGAAGAGATGTTGATGATGCTGCCGCCCCCCTGTTTTTGCATAAAGGGCGTGACCAGGCGCGCAGCGCGCACCACATTCAGGAAATAGGTTTCCATGCCGCGCTGCCAGTCATCATCGCTCAGTTCCAAAATCGGGGCGCGCGGGCCGTGGCCTGCACTGTTCACCAGCACATCAATGCGGCCCCAACGTGCCAGGGTTGCCTCAACCAGTTTTGTCAGATCGTCAACAGACTGATTTGAACCGGTGATGCCCAAGCCACCTAAACGATGAGCCAGCGCTTCTCCCTTACCCGAGGAGGAGAGAATGGCGACCTTAAATCCTTCCCTCGCCAGTGTTTCTGCCGCTGCCGCACCCATACCGCTGCCACCTGCAATGATGACTGCTACTTTTTCTACTGTCATAGTGATGATTCCTTTGTTACTTATGGCTGATATCACGCAGTATAGTGGTTGTTAGCATCATGAGAGAGTCAGTCTGGTTCGCAATTGACGATAGGAAAACTACAGGATGAGCCATGGATTCACTACGCTGCCACCGCTCAACGCGCTGAAGGTTTTTGAAGCAGTGACACGGCATCTTAACTTTCGCTTAGCGGCGGAAGAACTCGGTGTGACCCAAGGAGCGGTGGCGCAACAGATCCGTGGGCTGGAAAGCAGTCTGGGCTTGAAGCTGTTTGATCGCTTGCCCCGCACGCTGGCGTTAACCGGCGCGGGTGCAGGTTACGCCGTGAGTGTACGCCAGGCTTTTGAGTTGATTGATGAGGCAACACGCGCTCTACGGCCCGAACCCAATCACCTGACCTTGAGTGTCATGCCCACTTTTGCCAGCCGCTGGATGCTGCCTCGTTTACCGGCATTTACTGCAGCCTGGCCGGATATCGATCTGCGCGTGCTGGCTTCAGAACGATTGGTGCAGTTTCATCACGAGGGGGTAGATTTGGCGGTGCGATACGGCCGCCCGCCGTTTGGCGCCGGCCTGGATGCCACACTGTTGTTTAGTCAAAATGTTATGGCGGTTGTCAGCCCAGCTTTGCTAGCGGAATCGGGCGATCCGCTGGTGCGTGATCATTGCCTGCGCTATGCCTTGCTGCATGACGGGCACCATCTCTGGCCTGCGTTTCTGTCTTTCGTTTTCCCGGATGGCACTATGCAACATCAACATCATCTGCGCTTTAACCAAACAGCGCTGGCACTGGAGGCGGCCATCAATGGGCAAGGTATTGCGCTCACCAGCCCAGAGTTCGTGCAAAACGATCTCGCCAGCGGGCGCTTAGTGTCGGCATTTAACCAGCAAATGACAGTGGATGCAGGTTGGTATCTGGTTTCTCCACGTCGCCCCAAGGAACAAGCCACGGTTTGGGCGGTGCGTGAGTGGTTAATGGCGCAAGTGAAGTGAGGAGGAATGCTGCGATTTTTTGTTCAATATCAAAATCAGTAATACTGATGATCCTGGCTGGATCATGAATGTTATAACTGACTGCTGATGCAGTGGCAGTGTTTTATCCTGCTCAGGCAGTGTATTAGGAAATATCACGAAAATTCAGCAAGTAACCCATGGTATTGCGCGTTGCAATCTGATGGGGGCTGTGAATAAATACGAGGCCAAGCTTAATAAAAATGCCATAAAGGCCAGGCACCCGCCTGAAAAGATCACTGCAAACATGACCGACCTTAAAGATGCTTTAGCCAGGGATATCAGCGCCAGAAGTGAAAGTTTAGAGGCGCACCTCATCGCCATCCGCCGTGATATTCACGCACACCCTGAACTCGGTTTCGACACCATCCGTACTGCGAGCCTCGTGGAACGTGAGTTGCTGCGCCTTGGCCTGCAGCCAAAAACCGGCGTGGGCAGAACGGGGGTGATGGTCGATATCGTCGGTGACCAGCCTGGGAAAACAATCCTGCTGCGTGCCGATATGGATGCATTGCCCATTCACGAACAAACAGGTTTACCCTTTAGCAGCACCTATCCGGGTAAAATGCATGCCTGCGGCCACGACATTCACACCGCCACCCTGCTGGGCGTAGCCGCGATCTTGCCGCAATACCGTGCCCAGTTAAAAGGTACCGTACGCCTGATTTTCCAGCCTGCCGAAGAGACACCCGACAGCGGCGCCGAAGCGATGATCGCTGATGGGGCAGCGGAAGGGGTTGATCTGGCTATCACGCTACATAACAAACCCGAACTGGCGGCGGGCGAGATTGGCCTGACGCGCGGTGCCAGTACCGCATCCAGTGATGAATTTGATGTGGTGGTGCACGGTAAATCGACCCATGCGGCACGTCCGCATATGGGCACCGATCCAATCATTGCGGCGGTTAATCTGGTTAGCCAACTGCAAACCATCATTTCGCGTGAACTCGATCCGGCTAACTCGGCAGTGTTAACCATCGGCCACATTCATGGTGGCACGACACACAACATCATTTCCGACAGCTGTCTCATTCAGGGCACGGTGCGGGCGAAATCGCCAGAGGCACGTGCGCATATCGAAACGGCGTTCAAACGCATCTGTGCCGGCGTTGCGCTGTCGCTCAACACGCGAATCGACGTCAATTATCAACGCGGTGTACCGCCGTTAATGAATGATGATGCGCTGATTGATGCATTAGAAGCGATTTTGTCGCACCAGTTTGGTAAGCCGATTATCGGCAAACCCAGCGCCAGTTTCGGCGCGGAAGATTTCTCGCTGTTTACCGAACGTGCGCCGGGCTGTCAGATACACATTGGCTCCGGTGCCCCAGGGCGCGATGACCATCTGCATAATTCGGATTACCAACCCGACGAACGCAGTATTCACGCAGGCACTCAGGCATTAGCCCGTTTAGCCATCGATTTACTCTCCTAAAAATAATGAACACTGAGGTTTTATGATGATGCGTAAAGGGCTTTTCACCGCTTCCGCAGGCATGTTGCTGTTGGCTGCTTCTGCACTGGTACAGGCGAAAGATTTTGGCACCCTGAAATTCGCCACTGAGGCGGCTTATCCTCCGTTTAACCAATCTACGCCAAGCGGCAAGATCGTGGGTTATGAGCCAGATATGGTGGCTGAACTGGCAAAACGCGCGGGCTTCAAATACGAAATCGTGGCGCAAAAATGGTCGGGTATGATCCCAGGTCTGGTCGATGGAAAATACGACGCGGTAATTGATGCAGTCACCGTGACGCCAAAGCGTGAAGAAGTGGTGGATTTCACCCATCAATACACCGTGAGCGTTTCTGGTTTCGTGACCCTGAAAGGCAGCGCCGTTGATACATTGCCTGGTAACGGTGAAGTGGTGCAGGCCGGTGATGATGCAGGTATGACCAAAGCCATTGATGCACTGAAAGCCAAGTTCAAAGGCAAAACTATCGCCGTTCAGGTGGCAACCATCCAGGCTGATTTCCTCAACAAATACCTGGCTGATGTGGCCACCATTCGTACTTATCAGGCCGGTCCGGAAACCTTCGCCGATCTGCTTAACGGACGCGTAGATGCGGTGATGGCTTCACGCACCAACCTGAATGCCTACGTGAAAAAACATGCTGATACCGTGAACAGCACCGGCTATGGCTTCTCCGGCGGTGTGTTAGGGCAGGGCTCCGCTATTGCCATTCAGAAAAACAATCCTGAGCTGAAAGCAGCACTGGATACCGCGTTAATTTCGATGATCAAAGATGGCACGCTGAAACAACTGTCAGAAAAATGGTTCGGCGAGAACGTCGCGCCTGTGGAGTAATGCTAAGCGCTTATGACTATTGACTGGCAACTGTTAGGTTTTGGTGATGAAGGCTGGGGCGGCGTGTTGCTTAACGCCGCCACGGTGACCGTCACCGTTTCATTGTGTGCATGGCTGTTGGGCGCAGTGCTTGGCAGCCTGCTCTGTTGGATGCAGATTGGTGGCGCGCGCTGGCAGCAGCGCCTCGCCAATGGCTACATTACGCTGTTCCGTGGCGTGCCTGAGCTGCTGGTGATCTACCTGTTTTATTTTGGTGGACGCCAGGTGGTGTCTTTCGTCGGTGAAACGCTTGGCATGCAGGGACCGTTCGATGTGAACGGTTTTGTCGCGGGCGCCATCGCGATTGGCTTAATCTCTGGCGCCTATCAAAGTGGTGTGTTTCGCGGTGCGTTTTACGCTATCCCAAAGGGTACGCTGGAAGCGGCAACCGTCACCGGTATGGGACGGCTGATGCTGTTCCGCCGCATGATTGTGCCGCAAGCGCTGCGTACGGCACTGCCCGGCATGGGGAATCAGTGGCAATCCGTGATTAAGGAGTCTGCGCTGGTTTCAGTGACCGGCCTGGTGGAAACCATGAACCAGATTTCCACCGCCTCCAACTCCACACAAATGCCGTTCTTCTTTTACAGCGTCGGCGCGGTGATCTACCTGATCATCACCACCTGTTCCGATTTTGTTTTCCGCTATGTGGAAAAAGTGGCCATGCGCGGGCAACAACGCGCGCGGTTGTAAGGAGCCACCATGGATTTCACGTTCTTACAGCATACGCTGAGCGCGTTGCTGCGTGGTTTGCCGCTCACGCTGAATCTGGCCGTTTTGTCGCTGCTGGGCGGAGGAATACTGGCATTATTGCTGAATCTGTTGCGACAGAATCGATTCGGCAGTGTGTTCGCACGCTTCTACGTCTGGCTGTTTCGCGGTACACCGCTGCTGATCCAGATCTTCATGATTTATTACGGACTTGGTAGCTTACCCGCTGTGCGCGAAAGCGTGTTATGGCCGCTGCTGCGCGACCCTTACTGGTGCGGTTTGATTGCGCTGGTGCTGAACGATGCGGCTTACACCTCGGAGATTCTGCGTGGCGGGCTGAATGCTGTCAGCGTTCAGTCGCTGGAGGCGGCGAAGGTGTGCGGCATGTCGCGCTTCACCACTTTGCGCCGGATTACTTTGCCGCTGGCCGTGCGTCAGGCGCTACCCGCATACAGCAATGAGATTATCTCGATGATTAAATCCACTTCTCTGGTCAGTACCATCAGCCTGATGGAGATGACCGGTATTGCGGATTCAATCGTTTCGGAAACCTTCCGCGCGCTGGAGGTGTTTATCAGCGCGGCTATTATTTACCTGCTGCTGACCGTACTGGTGAGCAAAGCAGTGGCGCTGCTTGAGCGCCGTTTGTCCCCTTATCATGTTGGAGCACGACAATGAGTAAACCCACTATCGCCCTGAGCCATCTCAGAAAAAGTTATAGCGGGCATGAAGTGCTACATGACATTAGCCTGACCGCGCATGACGGCGATGTGATATCGCTTATCGGTGCCAGCGGTTCCGGCAAAAGCACGCTGCTGCGCTGTATTCCTTTCCTGGAAGTGCCGCAGGGCGGGGAAATCGCGGTCGGGGATGAGGTGGTGACCATCGATAACCCCGATGAGAAACTGTCTCGTGAGCAGCAACGCCGCATCAAGTTGATGCGTATGCAGCTCGGCTTTGTGTTCCAGAGTTTTAATCTCTGGCCGCATAAAACGGTATTGCAGAACATCATTGAAGCGCCGGTTCATGTGCAGAAGCGCAGCAACAAGGAAGCAATTGAAGAAGCCGAAGCTTTATTACAGCGTGTCGGGCTGTATGAAAAGCGCAACGCGTGGCCTTCGCAGCTTTCGGGTGGGCAGCAACAGCGCGTGGCGATTGCGCGCGCGTTGGCACAGCAGCCCAAGGCCATTCTGTTTGACGAGCCTACATCAGCGCTCGATCCGGAGTTGGTGGGAGAAGTGCTGCGGGTTATTCGCAGCCTGGCGGAAGAGGGGCGCACGATGATTATCGTCACCCATGAAATGGGTTTTGCGCGCGACGTGTCCAACAAAGCGGTGTTTCTGCATCAAGGGAAAATCGAGGAGTCCGGCCCGCCACAGCAGGTGTTTAATGATCCGCTGTCGGAGCGTTGTCGAGCCTTTGTCAGTAGCCATTTACAGCGTAATGGCTGACCCTTTCAAACCCGCATCCTGCGGGTTTTTTTCTGCCTGAAAATCGCCTGCCGAATGATTTTTAATAGGGACTGTTTCTCTGGTAAATACATTAGTATTTAGGATGTTTCTTGCGATTATTCTTAAGGTGAAGTCGTAATTGTGTTCAACGAAAAAATTTATTTTCGGAGTGTTCCTAATCAAAATCCCAGATTAACTTCAACGACTTAAAACCACACCTCAGAAATTTCTTATATAAATCAGATCATAAAGATCAACATTGCCTGTTGCTAACTCAAATCGCCCTGAGCTATATTCGCGCCGAATCACACAAGGAAAGTGTGCTTGAAGCGCGCTTTCCGCGCTTTTCTTACAGGAGTTTATATGAGTAATTCTTATCAAAATGAAATCCCCAAGGCGCGCGTCAATATCAAACTTGACGTACACACCGGCGGTGCAGCCCGCAAAATGGAGCTGCCTCTCAAGCTGCTGGTCACCGGTGATTTCAGCAACGGCCAGGAAGATCGCGTGATTTCCGAGCGCGAGAAGGTCAACGTTAACAAAAATAACTTCGACAGCGTGCTGGCAGATTTCTCTCCCGCTGTACGTCTCACCGTGCCGGACACCCTGGCAGGCGATGGCAGCGAGCAGGCGGTTAACCTGACCTTCAGCAATATGAAAGACTTCGAACCGGAGCAGGTCGCACGCCAGATCCCCCAACTCAAAGCGATGCTGGCGATGCGCAATCTGCTGCGCGACCTCAAATCCAACCTGCTCGACAACGTGACTTTCCGCAAAGAGCTGGAAGCCATCCTCAAAGATCCTGCGCTCAGCGATGAGCTGCGTAGCGAACTTTCTGCCCTCGCCAGCGACAACGGCTGAACATCCCCTTTAACGGACTAATACGAGAGACCATGCTGATGTCAGTTCAGAATGAAAACCAGACTGCCGGTGAAACCACCGTGCTGGAGCGCCCGGCTGCAGAGGGCGTGTACGCTTCCCTGTTTGAAAAAATTAACCTGAGCCCGGTCAAGACGCTGAGCGAGCTTAACGTCTGGCAGGACAACCAGGCGATGTCGGATGCCTCCGCAGATGAGCGCGTGACCGCTGCGATGCAGGTATTCCTGACGCGTCTGAAAATCAGCGGTGCGAAGGTGGAGAAGCTGGATAAAACCCTGCTGGATCACCATATCGCCGAGCTGGATTATCAGATCAGCCGCCAGTTGGATGCGGTGATGCATCACGACGAATTCCAGAAAGTGGAGTCGGTGTGGCGCGGCCTGAAGTCGCTGGTGGATAAAACCGATTTCCGCCAGAACGTGAAGCTGGAAGTGCTGGATGTGTCGAAAGAAGACCTGCGCCAGGACTTTGAAGACGCACCTGAAATCATCCAGAGCGGCCTCTACCTGCAGACCTACGTAGCTGAATACGACACGCCGGGTGGCGAGCCGATTGGCGCAGTCATTTCCGCTTATGAATTTGATGCCTCCGCGCAGGACGTGGCGCTGCTACGCAATATCTCCAAAGTGGCGGCGTCGGCACACATGCCGTTTATCGGCTCGGCGGGCCCGGCGTTCTTCCTGAAGGATTCGATGGAAGAGGTGGCGGCCATCAAAGATATCGGCAACTACTTTGACCGTGCCGAATACATCAAGTGGAAGTCCTTCCGCGAAACCGACGACTCACGCTACATCGGCCTGACCATGCCACGCGTGCTGGGTCGTCTGCCGTACGGCCCGGACACCGTGCCAGTGCGCAGCTTCAACTACGTTGAGGAAGTCAAAGGCCCGGACCACGATAAATACCTGTGGACCAACGCCGCGTTTGCCTTCGCCGCCAACATGGTGAAGAGCTTTATCAGCAACGGCTGGTGCGTGCAGATCCGTGGCCCGCAGGCGGGCGGCGCGGTAGAAGACTTACCGATCCACCTGTACGACCTCGGTACCGGCAACCAGGTGAAAATCCCGTCTGAGGTGATGATCCCGGAAACCCGTGAGTTTGAGTTCGCCAACCTCGGCTTCATCCCGCTGTCGTACTACAAAAACCGCGACTATGCCTGCTTCTTCTCAGCCAACTCCACGCAGAAACCGGCGCTGTATGACACCGCCGACGCGACCGCTAACAGCCGCATCAACGCGCGCCTGCCGTACATTTTCCTGCTGTCACGCATCGCCCATTACCTGAAGCTTATTCAGCGCGAAAACATCGGCACTACCAAGGATCGCCGCCTGCTGGAACTGGAACTGAACACCTGGGTACGCGGTCTGGTGACCGAGATGACCGATCCGGGCGACGAGCTGCAGGCCTCACACCCGCTGCGCGACGCGAAGGTAGTGGTCGAAGATATCGAGGATAACCCGGGCTTCTTCCGCGTGCGCCTTTTCGCAGTGCCGCACTTCCAGGTGGAAGGCATGGACGTGAACCTGTCGCTGGTATCGCAGATGCCGAAGGCCAAGGCGTAAGGCGGAGACAGGGATGAAAATCTATCGTCCGCTGTGGAACGAGGGGGCGCTGCTGTCCCCTCAACAATTCCAGCAGCAATCCGCCTGGGAGGCCTTCACCAATGCGGGCCTCGCAGCGCTGACCTCACCTCATCCGTGGGGCATTGAAATGCTGGAACTCGACGAGTCCCAGCTCGCTTCTGGCCGGGTGCGCATTCAGGCGCTCAGGGCCTGGTTGCCGGATGGCACACTGATTGACACGCAGCAGGCCGATCAAGCACCGGCGCCGCGCGATTTGAACCTCGATATAGCTGCGGGCACTGACAGCGTGACCGTGGTACTGGCGCTGCCGCTGATGCAGCCCGGTGGCGGTAACGTCAGTACTGGAAGCGAAGTGGCTGAGCGCCCTCAGCGATTCCGTGAAGAGTGGGTCAGCGTGCAGGATACTTTCGCATCAGAGGTGGAGTCGATGGCGGTGGCGCGATTCAGTCTGGCGCTGCGCTTTACTCACGAGAGCAATGAAGCCTGGGAAACCTGCACGCTCTGTCGCCTGATCAAGGACGGGCAAGGCGGATGGCGGACCGACCCGACCTTCATCCCGGCGCTGGCACGCTGGTCAGCAAGTCCGGCGCTGCAGGAGCGGTTAGTGCTGCTGAACCGCCAGCTACGTTCACGTCGCCAGCGACTAATGTCGATGCGCCGTGAGAGCAACGAACGGCTGGCCGATTTTGCCGTGGCAGACGTGTCGCTGTTCTGGCTGCTGAATGCGCTCAACTCGCACGCCCGCGTGCTCAGCGAATATGAGCGTGCGCCAGGTCGCCATCCGGAGCAGGTCTGGGCTGAACTGGCACGCCTTGCGGGCAGCATCATGACCTTTTCACTGGATCATGATATCGAGGCGATCCCGCTCTATCAGCACGACGCGCCTGCACAGACCTTCCCGCCGCTGTTTGATCTGATTGCCTCGCTGCTGGAAGCCAGCTTGCCCTCACGTGTGGTGGCGCTGGATATGTCGCGGCCCGACAGCCAGACGTGGAAAGCCTCGCTGCACGATCTGCGCCTGCGTGAAGACGCGGACTTTTATCTATCAGTCCGCTCCGACGTGCCGGCCTGGCAGGTTGCTGAACGCTTCCCTGAGCTGTGTAAAGCGGGTGCACCGGATGATGTTAATGCGATATCCAGCAGTGCACTGAACGGCATTCCGTTTATCACCATCAGTCGCGTGCCTGCCGCGCTGTCGGTACGGATGGAGAACCAGTATTTTGCGTTGGACATGTCCAGTCCTGCTGCCGCCACCATGCTGGAGCAGGGCGTGTGCCTGTTCTACGTGCCGTCACTGCTGGGCAATCTTGAACTGGAACTCTTCGCGGTAATGCGCTCATGAATAACGACATCAATATAGACAAATTGCTGGCGGACACTTGGCTGACGGTTTCGATGCTGAAACACGCTACCAGCATTGCGGATGGAAAACTTCTGTATCGCAACTGTGTGGCGCAGGTAGAAAGCGTCCGTACCGCGTTGAAAGAGGCGGGCTTAGACGAAGAGAGCATTGCTCACATCAGCTATGCGCAGTGCGCGTTACTGGACGAAACCGTTCTGAACCGTACCGCGGGCGAAGGGGCGAATGCTGATGACACCCTGATTGCGCATGCTGAGTGGCGCAGTGTGCCGTTGCAGGCCCGCTTCTTTGGTTCGCTACGCGCGGGTGAAGCACTTTGGGACCGGGTAGCGGAAATCCTGCGCCAACCTGCGCCCCGGCAGGAAGTGTTGACCTGCTATCAGCGGGTGCTGTCGCTGGGCTTTCAGGGCGTGTACGGCACCGCGGCGGCAAATCCTGCGCTGCGCCAGCAGGCGCTGGACTTGCTGAATGAGCGCGTCTCTCCTCTGGATCCTGAATTATCGCTGGTGGTAAGTAAAACCCGGCTTCGTCACTTCCGCTGGTTTCGTTCTGCCTGGTTTTGGGCTGGCGTCGCGTTGATCGTAACCGGGCTGGTGTGGTGGGGTGGCCATCTGTGGCTTCAGTCTCTTCTTTCTGCCCAGTTGCCGGAGTTGTGCTCCTGATGCGCCGTTCCTTTACATTATCCATGCTATTGCCTGTGGCTATTGCTGCATTCGCGCTGCTGTGGTTGCTGTGGAATTTTCTGCCACTGTCGCTGCCCCTCAAATGGCTGATAACGCTAATGGGATTGGCGGTTGCTGCAGGGGTATTGCGCTCAGTCTGGGGACGTTTTGCCACCAGTGCGTCGGCCAGTGAAACGTTGTTAACCGATCTCCCTGATGGACCGGTCGTGCTGGTGATGGGAAAAGGACTTGATGCGCTGTTTGGCGATAAGCCGGTGCGTAAAAGCGCGACGGGTAGCCTGCACAGAATCGACAGCCTGGCGTCTCTGCGCGAGAGCGTTGAACAAATCTGGCAGCACGCGCCTGGCCAGGCTGGACGCCTGTCTGTGCTTTTCACCTGTCTGCCGGATCAGATCAACGACGAGGGTGAATTCAGAGCGGGTATTCGCTCAATGCGCCAACTACTCGGCAGCCTGGCCGAGATAAGCGGGGCGGCGTTGCCGCTCACGGTGCAGTGTCAGCTTTCCGGTCCGACCACACCGTGGTTTCTCAATTGTGGTGATATCACAACGCTGACCGACGATGAGGGTAATCAGCAGTCAATTGATGACTGGCAGCGGCAGGCTGGCAACATCGGTCATATTCCCGCTATCCGCCAGGCGGCGGCATTTGCCCGCCATGTCATTCTCGATGAACTGCAGAAGCCTGACCGCCTCAGTCCTGGAATTCATCCAGTGGCACTCTCTTTACGTCTCGGAGCAGCCGCTTTAAGCCAAGATTCGCTCTGGAGCGAATGGCTGACACGTTACGCCGTTATGCGCTACCGCACATCCATACCTGACACCATGCCGGCGCGTTCATTCACTGAACCGTTGTTTGCCGCGCTGGCCCCTCTGACCTTTGCCGTTCAGGGTGGACGTACGGCACGTCGCGTCACCGGCATCCTGCTTTTTTGCATGCTGGTGGCTATCGCCTGCTCGGTGCTGAACAACCGCGCGTTGATTGAACGCACGGGAATGGCATTACAGCGCTGGTACGCCATTCCGGCGGAAAGCCTGGCTGTCAGAGCTGCCGCATTGTCGGATCTGCAACAGGACGCACTGCTACTTGAGCGCTGGCATCGTCAGGGCGAGCCACTGCGTTATGGGCTTGGCTTTTATTCAGGACCACGACTGTGGCTCACCCTGCAGCAGGCGATAGACAGCTATGTACCGCCATCCAAGCAGACTCCTGTCGCAGCACCGAAGATCGTGCGTCTTGACAGCATGTCACTGTTTGACACCGGTAAATCCGATTTGAAAGCCAGCTCAACTCGCATGCTGGTCAATTCACTGGTCGGGATTAAGGCTCGTCCTGGCTGGCTGATTGTTGTCAGTGGCCACACCGACAGCACTGGTAGTGCACAGTTGAACCAAACACTTTCCCTTCAGCGTGCGCAGGCGGTCCGGGACTGGATGAGAGACACCGGAGACGTGCCGGAGAGCTGTTTTGCGGTACAGGGCTACGGGGCTGATCGACCGCTTGAAAGTAACGATACGCCGGCTGGCCGTGCGGCCAACCGGCGCGTCGAAATCAGTCTGGTGCCGCAGGCCGATGCCTGTCGGATGCCGGATACAACCCTGTCGGCATCACAGGATGATGCCGACGAACATTTAGAAACGGAGTAACACATGGCAATTCCAGTATATCTGTGGCTGAAAGACGACGGCGGTGCGGACATCAAAGGTTCCGTGGATGTGAAGGATCGCGAAGGCAGCATCGAGGTGGTGGCGCAGGAGCATAGCCTGTACATCCCCACTGACAATAACACTGGCAAGCTAACTGGTACGCGCATTCATACGCCGTTCCTGTTCACCAAGGAAATCGATTCTTCCAGCCCTTATCTCTATAAAGCGGTGACCACTGGTCAAACGCTGAAGTCGGCGGAATTCAAGTGGTACAAGATCAACGATGCCGGTCAGGAAGTGGAGTATTTCAACACCAAACTGGAAAACGTGAAGGTGGTGAAAGTTAATCCATTGATGCACGACGTTAAAGACCCGTCTAAAGAGAAGCATAACCATCTGGAGCAGCTGGAGCTGCGTTACGAAAAAATCACCTGGACCTACAAGGACGGCAACATCATTCATTCCGATTCCTGGAACGAACGCACCACCGCGTGATTACGCGTCATATTTCGCGCCGCTGTTGCGTTGGCTGCGTGCGTTCACCCCGGTCACATAGTTACCTATGCTCCCAGGGACTCGCGCACTTGCCGCCTTGCCGCGACACGAACTATTTAACGTAATCGCTCCGAGTAAAGGGCGCAGGGGCGGCCCATCCGGGCCGCCCGCATCCGTAGGGTTGCCATTTATGGCGGCCGTCAAACGTACCAAGCCAGATGCCTTTTGCCTTCATCCATATCGGGTGAAAACACAAGTCATCTTCACATTTAAACCTGCCTGCCTTATGCGCCTCGGTTTACGGCGACGGGCGGTAGCGTGCCCAACCCAGGAGAACTTTGCTATGGACAGTCATTCAGCCGTACTGTTGCGTCGCCTTAACCCGTACTGCGCGCAGGCGCTGGAAGCCGCCGCTTCGCTGTGTCAGACCCGTGCTCACGTGGAAATCCAGCCCGAGCACTGGTTGCTGAAGCTCATGGAAAAGGGGGAAGGCGACATTACCGTGCTTGCCCGTCGTTACGAATGGGACATGGATGCCATCTGGCAGGATTTACTTGCATTTCTTGACCGGCAGCCGCGGACAGTGCGCGGGCGCCCGCAGCTCTCATCCTCACTTGAATCCTTGCTGAAACAGGCGTGGCTGATTGCCTCCGCAGCTGACAGCAATCCACAGATCCGCAGTGTGCATCTGCTGATGGCACTGGCTGAACAACCGTCTCTGGTGCGTTGTGAGGGATTATGGCCGCTGTTAAGCCTGCGAATGAGCCAACTCAATCGCTTACAACCTATGCTCGACGCGCAGTCGGAAGAGCGTTCAGATGCTTTGCAGCCGCAAATGTCGGTGAGTGCCCTCGATCATCCTTTAACGGTGGGGGAAACCAAAATCTCAGCCGCCGAAGCCCTGGCGCGCTTCACCCGCGACGTCACCGCCGACGCGCGCAGCGGCAACATTGACCCGGTGTTTGGTCGCGACAACGAAATCCGCCAGATGGTGGATATCCTGTCGCGCCGCCGCAAAAATAACCCGATTCTGGTCGGCGAGCCGGGCGTGGGAAAAACCGCGCTGGTCGAAGGCCTGGCGCTGCGGATTGCCGAAGGCAACGTGCCGGACAGCCTCAAGCCGGTGAGCGTGCACACCCTCGACCTCGGCATGTTGCAGGCGGGCGCGGGCGTGAAGGGCGAGTTTGAACAGCGCCTGAAGAACATCATCACCGACGTACAGCAGTCCGCCCATCCGGTCCTGTTGTTTATCGACGAAGCGCACACCATCATCGGTGCGGGCAACCAGGCGGGCGGGGCGGACGCGGCCAACCTGCTCAAACCGGCGCTGGCGCGCGGCGAGCTGCGCACCATCGCCGCGACCACCTGGAGCGAGTACAAGCAGTACTTTGAGAAGGACGCCGCGCTGGAGCGCCGCTTCCAGATGGTGAAAGTTGACGAGCCGGACGACGACACCGCCTGCCTGATGCTCAGAGGCCTCAAATCCCGCTACGCCGAACACCACGGCGTGCACATCACCGATGCGGCGGTGCGCGCCGCTGTTACGCTGTCGCGTCGCTACCTCACCGGACGCCAGCTGCCCGACAAGGCAGTTGACCTGCTCGACACCGCCGCCGCGCGCGTGCGCATGAGCCAGGATACGGTGCCGGAGAGCATCACGCTGCTGCGCGCCCGCCTGGACGGGCTGAACACCGAAAAGCGTGCGCTGCTGGATGACGCGGAGCTGGGCGGTGCGGTGGACGACAAGCGTATCAGCGACATTACGCGCGAGCTGGCGGAAGGCGATGAGCGGCTGGAGCAGCTGGAGCTGAGCTACGCCGCCGAGCGCGAGCTGGTGCAGACGCTGCTGGCGAGCCGCACCGACCGCGCGCAGCAGGCCCGCCGCACAGAGCTGCAAAGCGCGCTGAATAGTCTGCAGCAGGGCGAGCCGCTGCTGACGCTGGACGTGGACGCGCGCGTCGTGGCGGGCGTCATCGCCGACTGGACCGGCGTACCGCTCTCCTCATTAATGAAGGATGAGCAGGCAGAGCTGCTGGCGCTGGAAAACCAGCTTAGCACCCGCGTAGTCGGGCAGGACACCGCCCTCAGCGCCATTGCCCAGCGCCTGCGCGCCTCGAAAACCGGTCTCACCGCTGAAAACGGCCCGCAGGGCGCGTTCCTGCTGGTCGGCACCAGTGGCACAGGCAAAACCGAAACCGCGCTGGCGTTGGCCGATTTGCTGTACGGCGGCGAGAAGTCGCTGATTACCATTAACCTCAGCGAGTATCAGGAAGCGCACACCGTCAGCCAACTGAAGGGCTCCCCGCCGGGCTACGTCGGCTACGGTCAGGGCGGCATCCTTACCGAAGCGGTGCGCAAGCGCCCGTACAGCGTGGTGCTGCTCGATGAGGTCGAGAAGGCACACCGAGACGTGATTAACCTGTTCTACCAGGTGTTTGACCGCGGCTTTATGCGCGACGGCGAAGGGCGTGAAATCGACTTCCGCAACACTGTCATCCTGATGACCTCGAACCTGGGCAGCGATGCGCTGATGCAGCAACTGGAGGAGGCACCGGAATCCACCGAATCCGACCTGCAGGGGTGCCTGCGTCCGATCCTGCGTGACCACTTCCAGCCCGCACTGCTGGCGCGTTTTCAGACGGTGATTTACCGCCCGCTGGCACAGGAAGCGATGCGCATCATCGTGGAGATGAAGCTGAAGCAGGTAAGCCAGCGGCTGCACCGCCACTACGGACTGCGCACGGAAATCACCGACGAGCTGTATGACGCACTGACTGCCGCCTGCCTGCTGCCGGACACCGGCGCGCGCAACGTTGACAGCCTGCTGAATCAGCAGATCCTGCCGGTACTGAGTCAGCAGCTGCTGCAGTACCTCGCCGCCAGCCAGCGCCCGCAGACCCTGCAGTTGGGCTGGGATGAGGAAGAGGGCGTAGTGATGGAATTTGATGTGCCTGCAGCGGAGGTCAGCCATGTCTGAAATGCTGATATCCGCCGCCAAAAAAATGGCGCAGATGCTGGGGCACTCACGCTATCTGGTCAGCGTGCAGGACTGCCCGCACACGCTTGATGTGCTCAGCTTCCACGCCGAAGAGGCACTGAGCGAGCCGTGGCGCTACGTGGTCACCGTGACGTGCGACAGTGCAGCCGTCGCCACTGAGACGCTGCTGCTGAAACCCGCCACCTTCACCTTTCAGATGCTGGTCTTTACCGGTGCGCCTGCGGTGCCGGTGCGTCAGGTATATGGCGTGGTGCAGTCGTTTCGTCGGCTGTCCACCTCTGCAGATGAAACCCGCTACCGACTGACGCTGGTGCCGCGTCTGGCCATGCTGCGTCACACCCGCCGCAGCGAGATTTACCTCAACATGTCGGTGCCGGAAGTGGTGGAGCAGATTCTGCGCGGGCATCAGTTTGAGGGACCGGACTTCGACTTCCGGCTGATGCGGGAGTATCCGCAGCGCGAACTCATCACTCAGTGGCGCGAGACGGACCTGCAGTTTGTACAGCGCCTGCTCGCAGAGGTCGGCATCTTCTGGCGCTTTGAAATGGACGACCGTCTCGGCCAGGACGTGGTGGTATTCCTGGATTCTCAGCAGCACTACCAGCATGGCGCGCGACTGCCAATACGCCCGGCTTCGGGCCTGACCAACAGCGGTCTGGAGAGCATTGAGCGCATTGACACGCACTGTCGCGTGGTGAGCGCCCAGGTGGCCACAAGGGATTATAACTACCGTGAGGCTCTGGTGCCGCAGGACAGCACGCAGTCTGTCACAGGTCAGGAAGGTATCACCACCGGGGAGGTGTATCACTACGCTGAACCCTTTCTGTCAGAAGGCCAGGCGGACGATGCGGATTCGGGGGCATTCTTTGCCCGACTGCGGCACGAGCGCCTGCTCAGCGGCCAGCAGCAGGCCGCCGGTAAATGCAACAGCCCACAGCTGACGCCGGGGCAGGTGCTGGAGAGCGGCGATGCGCTCCCGGTGGGCTTTGCCGACGGCATTGTTATCACCCGCGTACGGAGCCGGGGCTCGCGCAGCAGCAGCTTCAGCCTGCACTTCGATGGCATACCCTACAGCGAGACGCTGTGCTGGCGCCCGGCGCTGGTTAACCGTCCGGTCATTGCGGGAACATTGCCCGCCCGCGTCGAAAATACCGACAGCAGTGACCCCTATGCCTGGCTCGACAACACCGGGCGCTATCGTGTTCGGCTTGATTTTGACCGCAACATACGCGAAGCCGGATACAGTTACCTGTGGCTGCGACTGGCCAAACCCTACGCAGGGTCGGATTATGGCTGGCACGCTCCCCTGCTGGCTGGTACGGAAGTCTCTGTAGCCTTTGACGGAGGCGACCCGGACCGACCTTACATCGCTCACGCGCAGCATGACTCAGAACGCGCAGATCACGTTACCCGTGACAACCACAGCCGCAACGTGCTCCGGACGCCCGCCAACAATAAACTGAGGATGGAAGACCTGCGCCAGCAGGAGCACATCAAGCTGGCGACGGAGTACGGCAAAAGCCAGGTAAACCTTGGTCACATCGTGGACGCACAGCGCAAACCGCGCGGACAGGGTTTTGAGCTCAGAACCGACGAACGCGGCGCGGTCCGGGCGGGCAGCGGCCTGTTCCTGACGGCAGATGAACAGCTAAAAGGGCAGGGTGAGGTGCTGGCGATGGAGCCCGCACTCAGCAACATCAGCGCCGCCAACGAGCAGATGAAGGCGCTGAACAATGCGGCGGGTGCTGCCCAGGCGCTGACCACCGACATCACCGCCCAGTTGAATCTGATCTCCAACCGCCTGAAGGGATTGCAGTCCGCCGTGCTGCTGGCCAGCGCGCCAGGGGGGATTGCCCTGACCGCAGGGGAGCATCTGCAGCTGACCAGCGGCCAACATACTTTTATTAATGCCGGTAAAAACCTGAGCGCGGGGGCGATGAAGAACCTGTCGCTGGCCGCTGAGCAGGCGCTGGGGCTGTTTGCCCATAAGCAGCAGATGTCGCTGATAGCCAATCAGGGCGACGTGGTGGTACAGGCGCAACACAACAGCCTGAGTCTTAACGCGGCACAGCAGCTGACGGTGACCAGCACGGATGACGACATCATCATCAGCACGCCAAAAACGCTGACGCTGAACGGCGGCGGCTCGTATCTGAAACTGAGCGGTGCCGGTATTGAGCACGGCTCGGAAGGGAAGATGAGCATGAACGTGGCGCAGTTCCTGATCCCGGGCACGGGCAGCAAACTTGACACCACTGAGCAGCATTTTGAGCAGACCGAAACCGCACCAGTACAGACGGCACGCAAAGGACTGATTTCCCGCTAAGGACGCACTATGAAAATCTGTTTTCCCATCCGGGACCTGGATGGTAAAGAGTTCACCTCGGTGGATGAAGTCATGAGCCTGATTAACAGCGAGCCGCACGGCGGCTGGCTGCTGGGTGCCAACGGTATGTGGCACGGCGGCATTCACATCAGCGATGTCACGCAGCCGCATTCTGCGCTGAACAACGGTGCGCAGGACTATGGTGACCCGGTGCCGCTGCAGTTTATGGCTGACGGCACAATTGTGGCCTACCGCCTGAACGACGTATATCAGACCGCGCCATACTGCAGCAAGCCGCTGCGCTACAGCTCTTCGTTTGCGCTGGTGAAATCCCTGTGTCAGCCGGACCCCAAAAATGAGGCGTCGTGGCTGGAGTTCTACACGCTGTATATGCGCCTGGCTGCAATGGAGGATTATCCGACATCTCCCTGCTACAAAGTTTCGGATGGGCGCACGGGCATTTCGCTGAGGAAGTACAGGAAAGGTCAGCACTGCCTGGCCGAAGGTGAAAGTCAGCCAGCGTATTCTGCCGCGCTGAATGCACCAGCCGCCGTAAGGAGCAAAGTGGTGAACGAGGGGGACCGCTTTGTCGTGTCGCGCACCGGACGCTTTTACGTCACCCGCAACAATAAACCCACGCTGCTGACGTTTGGGTTGTCGCGCCTGCTGAAAGAGGGTAAAGCCTCCGATGAGCAATACTGGATAACGCTGGACCCGGACCTGGTAGAGCGGGACGGTGAGATGCATAACCTGATGCCGGAATGGATGCATCAGGCAAAGGCAAGGGGTACGTTCAACAGCGTGGTGAACACTGACGGCAGCGCGGCATGGCAGGTCAAAGCCGGTACGCCGGTGGGCTTTATGGGGCTTAATGAAGTACCCGGCACAGCAGGTGGCTCCACAGAGCAGGAGCGCTTTGTGCATCTTGAAGTACTGAGCACAGACAGCCGGATGCCGGGTTTTCTGTCAAATCCAGGTAAGTTTACCACTGCAGGCAAGCTGATTAGAACGCTCAGCGGCCGAAAAATCTGGCTGCGCAGCGAGGCCACGCCGCCGGTATTCACCGCGACGGACATCACTCTCAACAGCGGTTCACTGGTCAGTCGTGAGAGCACCACACCGTTTAAAGATACCAGTGATAAATGGTGGTTTAAAGTCTCAGACCACGGCTGGATGCCGCAGGGCGATGTGGAAGAGATTGAGCAATATGATTTGCTGAAGCAGGGCTTTCATCCGATGGTGGAAGAAAACGACGGCGACATGCAGGACAGTTTTCTGGAAGGCTGGATACCCGAACTGTTTGGCCGGATAGCGGAATTTACGGAGAAAAATAAAGACGGCCCGACCGCTGGTCGTGTGACGGACTATTACCGTTCTCTGATGGCACGACTGGACGAAAACGGCGATGGAAATCTCAGCGCAGATGAAGTCCGGCGCGGCCTGGGACGGCGCGCCCCGGCGATCAGGGATATTGTAGACCGTCTGGTGGTGAAGCATCACAGCGAGTGGATAGGCGGCCCTTCTGAAGCGCGCTGGAAAGGTTTTTATAAAATCCTGGATAAGCTGTCGATACCGTATTGCACGCAGTGGCAGTCCGGGCAGGAGTGGATGAGTCAGGTTGAGGCCTTCAAGGCAGGGAAACCTGCCTGGCACATGCATCCTGTTCTTTTTTTAAATTCTATAAAAGAAAGGGGTCTCTCAATTCAGGAAGCCAGAGTAAGAGCATTCATGAGAATGCTTAGAGTTGGAGAGGGAACCATAGGTGAAAAAGGGTATGAAATTTTGTTTGGTGGGCAATCGTTCATCAAAGATTATTCTAAAAGTTTTGATGATCACCCCAAGATACTAATTACTCGCGGCGGATTGTCATCAACAGCTGCGGGTGCTTATCAGGTTATGGGATATACTTGGGATGATAGACTTATGACTTTGTTAAGAAAGAAGGAAAATATACAAGATTTTAGTCCAATTTCACAAGATAGGTTCTGTGTTCTAATTTTCAAATACAAAAGGAAAGGGTCGCTAAGTGAAATTATGGCAGGAAACATAAGAGGCGCACTAGATAAACTCAGCTATGAATGGGCAAGTTTACCTCCAGGTCGATATGGACAGCCAGCTAAAACGATGGATCAGGCATTGAGTCTTTATGATAAGTATTTATCCGGAGAGGTTTCAGGAATAAGCGATCTTCATTTGGAGCAAGGTTATATCACTGAGATTTCGGAGCGTTAATTATGAGGTTTTTTTTGTGTTTTCTGTTGTTGTTTATATATCCGGCATTAGCTACTAAACATGATGGAGTATGGTCAAATGACTGTAATTCTTTTGATGCATTTGAGATTAAAGTTGATAGCTCACAAAGTCCGTTGGTTATCAATGATAATCAGATTGTTATTTTAGTACAGTCCAAAATGGTTGAAGAAGATAAGGCTGATATTTTTTTCAGCAAAACATTAGATCTTGGTGCAGGAGGGATGAGATTAAATTGGAACAATGTTAGCACCGCTAGAAAGATCGCAGATATTAATTTTAACGAACGGAAAGGTTTTCTCACTTGGTATGGGTTTTATGACGAAAAAATTGATAAATATTTTTGGATAAAAGACCCTGACTTTATGCGATCTTTATCGGTGAGTGGAAAGATTCCTTTAAATAAATGTAACTAACCCAATTGGTGATTAATCTTAATTTATTTTTTTAGTAAAACCTCCTCTTCGCCTAGGGTTATTATTGTGTGTTACGTGAAACTTGTTTCATGCCTTATACTTAACGGTTGCAATAATCTCTCATTTTAATGAGATGTTGAACAATATTTATAGGTTAAGGTTTTGTGCTTTTAATTTAATATATATTCATAAGGAAATGCACTGAAAAGAATTATCCCGTTAGGCCTGCTGGTAACTTCTTTAGCGTCAATGAATGCGCATGCTGGTTTTTTTAGCTCATCAGATGATTTCAAGTGTGGTCGTGATGATACTATTCAGGCATTACAAAAGAGTCTGAAAGACAATGCGAGCGAAATCCTTCAGTCAAGGTACATTTCATCCGGTAGCGCTTACTTCTACAATAAGCCTGAAGAAGTTTTGCAGCAGGAAATCAACGCGACTTCAGTCACGGTTAGCAACATCACTACGTCAGACGCATCGAATGGGATCCAATGCACTGCAACGGTTTCGGTGAAGGTTTCTCCTGCTGCACTGACCTTGTCCAAAGAAATGCCAGATCAGTTCGCGGTGCTGAAATCTGGTAGTGGCACTTTGCTCAACAATAATCTTGTCTGGAAGCGTTACTCATATCGGGCACAATTAGCAGATAACAAAAAAGATATCATTATTGAGAATCTCAATAGCATACCTGAAGCAATATACAATAATGCCCGACACTCCGTTAACAGTGAAAACATCCTGGACTCCAACGTTAAATATAAGAGAGATAACGCACTGAGAATCTATGAGTACAGAGATGGGGATTTGAATGCACTGTGGAAAACATTACCTGCCTCCCTTAGGACATCCATTAAGTCTGAACAGCAGGAATGGGTGAAATCTAAAGCGAAGAAGTGCGGAACCATTGAATTCGCAAAGTCTGATGTTGGCGATATGAAACCCAAGGTTGAGACATTGTTATGCCAGACCAAAATGACTGAAGAGCGCATCACGTATCTGGGCGGTAGCTTGGATTAATTAAGCTGGCGGGAAATTTTATATTACCCGCCTTAATTTTTTCAGAACGGAAATAAATCATGTTTCAGTTTATCCGTAAAGGCGACAAAACCACGCACGGCGGTTCGGTGCAGACCGGCTCTGACACCATGATCGTTGGCGGCATTGGCGTCGCACGCAAGGGCGACAAAGTCTCTTGCCCGTTGCCCGGTCATGGCCCCACCACGATTGTCGAAGGTAACCCGGAGTATCTGGATCACGGCGTGCCGGTGGCATTCCACGGCCACAAATGTGGCTGCGGCTGTTCGCTGATCAGCTCGTTCGCACCAGCGAAAGTGGGGTAACTATGCCTGTCTGGCTGGATGCCATTCCGGACGAAGCGACCAGGGTTGTTCGTCCAGCCATGTCCCGGTGGCTGATATTCCTGTTGGTGATGCTTGTCACGGTTGTCGTTGTCGGCACCTGGTTCTGGCAGGGACCGCGAGAGGGCATCGTATTCTGGCTCACGCTCACCGGCCTGCCCCTCTGTTGTTGGGGATTACTCTTCTGCCTGCGTCGCTTCGCTTATAAAACCGAGCAGGTGGGTGCGGCGTCCTGGAACCAGGAGCGGACCGCACTCATCAGACGCGAAACCCTGCGCGGTCAGCAGCCCGTCTGGGTACTGGGCAGCCGCATTGAAATGCGCGCCGGGCAGGATGCTGAATCGGTCAACGACACCCTGCAGCATGCGGTCCCGGTGCTGGAGATGCAGCCTCAGTCTGCGTATTCCACGCCGGTCCATTACGCCGCGCTGCCGCACTATGCTGCAGAGGGCAGCGCAGAGCGACCTGATTTCATCGGCCCTGTGACGGCCTGGGTTGCCGATATCCTTGCCCCGCTGCGGGAAGACCTGCACTGCTGGCTGCAGATTGACAGCGAGTTGCCGGAACAGACTGAAGCCTGTATGGCCATCCTTCGTCAGCTCGAGGCGCAAACGGGCAGGGTGTTCAGCCGCATCAGCCTGCAGGGCATGGCCGGATTCGACAGCTGGCTGGATGGCGCGGCAGACTCGCCGTCTGTGCTGGTCAGCGTCGCAGTTCATCTGCCCGCGCACCGTGAGGAAGGCGGGGCGGATGCCATCTCCACGATGGTGCTGGCGAACCGCCCCTCTGAACATTATCCCAACGCTCTCAGGCTGCATCGTCCGGAGCAGGGCAGTACTGAAACCCTCGACGGCACGCTTAAGCGTGCGCTGCTCTGGGCGGATGTCGGTGCAGACAAGCTGAGCGGGGGATGGATGACCGGTCGGGCCGTGACGCAGGGTTCAGCCTGGAACGGCGCGCTGGAGTCCAGCGGCGCGACTTTCAGCCTGACAGACGCCTTGCACACCCCCGACCACACCGCAGGCTACGCGGGTGTGGCCGCGCCCTGGGTCTGTATCGCCCTGACGCTGTCTACGCTCTCTGCCGGACAGTCACTCGCCATAGCCAGCCAGACGCCGGATGAGGATGCCATCTGGGTCGTGGTGGTGAAACATGCACCAAAAGAGGAAGGAATAACAGGGAATGTCTGATGTAAAAAACCGCTCGCTGGTGGGTATCACCACAGCCATTATTATCTTGCTGATTGTTATCTCGGCCTTTCTTCTGTGGGCCTGGCCGCAGGCCATTGAGGCTGCTGTCGGCATGCCACCGCTGGACGGCATCCGTATCCTTACCGTTGCGGTGGCGCTGGCTGCCGTTGTTTTGCTCACCGGCTGGCTGGTGGAGTCGCTGAGTCGTCGCGCGGGCAGTCAGGGGCTGCTGGCAGGATGGAATAAAAACAAGCAGAAGGCCGCGCTGCAGGCAACGGCCTCTGAGACCGTAGATACCCCCGAGAGCGCGAAGAAAAACGCTTCAGCGCAGAGCAGGTCAGCGCGTACCTGCGCTTTCGCTATACGCGACGCTGGCAAAAGCGGGTGCGCATCCTGCTGGTGCAGGGCAGCGTTGCGGATACCGATGCTGCTTTTCCCGGGTTAAGCCGCGACAGCTGGCTGGAAGGCGAAGGATTTGTGCTGGTCTACGCAGGTGAGCCGCAGGCGCAGCCGGATGAGACACTGTTGGCCGAGCTGAAACGGTTGCGTCCAAGCCGTCCGGCGGACGGGTTTTTGATGGTGCTGAACGCCCAGGAGATGCCCGGGAAAGCCGCCTGCGACGCCATCGCACGGGCCCGACAAAAAGCGGACGACCTGCTGGGCTGGCAGGTGCCGGTCTGGCTCTGGACAGTACAACCAACCCGCTGGGTGCAGGATGTGAACAGCGCGCCGGTTGCCGTTACGGCGGGCGCGCAGGCCGGGCGTAATGACCTGGCTACGCTGCTGCATGAGCTGCTCCCCCGGCTGCGCGAAGTGGGGACCGCCCGACTGGTTGCCGACGACCGCAACGACTGGCATATCTCTCTGGCGGCCGAACTTGAGAGAGCCACAGGCAACCGGCTGATTAGCACGTTTCAGTCGTTGACTGATGCGCCCTCCGCCTGTCGTATTCCCGGCATATTCTTCAGCCCGCCGCGCGCTGGTGATGATAACGATGCCCATGTGCTGTTGCGTGAGGAGGTCTGGGATACCCTGGCAGAGTGCTGCACGGTGGCTCGCCCACGTAAATTAACCACCGACTGGCAGCGCGTTACCCGCTTAACATTAGCAGGTGTGCTTGTGCTGTGGTGCGCGGGCACGCTGCTGTCGCTGGCGGTGAACCGCACGCAGATTTATCAGGCGCACGAAACGGCCCGTATCGCTGCTGACGTCCGTGCCCCGCTGGCGCAGCGCCTGCAGAATCAACTTCAGTTGCAGCAGACGATTGACCGACTGCAGCACCGTCAGGCAACTGGCGCGCCCTGGTATACCCGCTTCGGCCTGAACCAGGACGCTGCCACGCTGGCATCACTCTGGCCACTTTACACTGCCGTGAATAATCAACTGATGCGCGATGCGGCGGCACAGCACCTGCATGCGCAGTTAGAGAAGTTTGTCAGCCTGCCGCCCGCCAGCAGCGCGCGACAGGACAAGACCCGTCAGGCTTATGACTGGCTGAAAGCCTATCTGATGCTGGCGCGCCCGGCCAATGTCGATGCCGCCTGGCTGGCGCAGAACACGCCGACTCTATGGCCTGCACGCCAAGGCGTATCCGCCGGAAGCTGGCAGTTACTGGCACCGAAGCTGCTGGGATTCCAGGCGCAGAATCTGCCCCAGCACCCTGAATGGAAAATCAAACCTGACAGAGAGCTGATTGGCACCGTGCGCCAGATCCTGCTCAAGCAGATTGGTCAGCGTAATGCGGAGTCCGGCCTGTATCAGGAGATGCTGAAAAAGGTCGGACGCAACTGGCCGGACGCATCGCTGGCCGACATGACCGGTGACACCGACGCTTCGCCGCTGTTCTACACCGAGGAGGTAGTGCCGGGCATGTTCACCCGCCAGGCCTGGGAAGAGCAAGTCGAGCAAGCGATTGACGAGGTGGTGAGTGCCCGTCGTGACGAAATTGACTGGGTGCTGACAGACAAGTCGCGCCAGCCCGGCAGCGAGATATCGCCGGAAGCCCTGAAAGCCAGGCTGACCGAGCGCTACTTCACCGACTTTGGCAACGTCTGGCTCAATATGATCAACGGCATCCAGTGGGTGGAAGCGGGCTCGCTGTCGGAGGCCATTGGTCAGCTCAATCAGCTGGCTGACGTGCGGCAGTCACCGCTAGTGGCGCTGATGAACACGCTGGCCTGGCAGGGTAAAACCGGACAGAAGTCCGGTGCGCTCGCCGATACCCTGGTGGACTCAGCTAAACAATTGCTCACGCGCGAGAAAAAGCCCCGTCAGATGGTCGCTCAGGCGCAGGGGCCGACTGGGCCGCTGGATGCAGTGTTCGGTCCGCTGACCAGCCTGATGGAGGGTAAAGACGGTACCGGCAGCAACGGCAACCTCAGCTTCCAGTCCTGGCTGGCGCGCGTCACGCAGGTGCGCCTCAAGTTGCAGCAGGTAACCAGCGCGCCCGACCCTCAGGCGATGGCGCAGATGTTGGCGCAGACCGTATTTGAAGGCCGAACCATCGATATTACCGAGACCCGTGACTACAGCAGTCTGGTCGCCGCCAGCCTGGGCCAGGAGTGGAGTGGATTTGGTCAGGCGCTGTTCGTTCAGCCGCTGGATCTGGCGTGGCGTCAGGTGCTGTCGCCTGCGGCGGACAGCCTGAATACACGCTGGCAGAACACCATTGTCAGCCAGTGGAATGCGGCGTTCGCCGGACGCTATCCGTTCAAATCCACCGGCAGCGATGCCTCCTTGCCTTTACTGGCGCAGTTTGTACGTGGCGATACCGGGCGTATCACCGCCTTCCTGAAGGCCAATCTCGGCGGAATCCTCCATCAGGAGGGGAGCCGCTGGGTGGTGGATCCTTCTGCCAGCCAGGGGATGCGCGTCAGTCCGGCATTTCTTGACGCTATCAATCGGCTTGGCACCCTGACCGATGTGGTCTTTGCCAAAGGCGATGCCGGTTTACGCTTTGAGCTGATGGCGCGCCCGTCACAGGATGTGGCCCGTATCCAGTTCGCGCTGGACGGCCAGAATCTGGATTTCTTCAACCAGATGGAGGGCTGGCAGAGCTTCACCTGGCCGGGTGAGACGTACTATCCCGGCGCTAACCTCACCTGGCAGAGCACCACCAGTGGCGGTATGCAGTTGTACAGCAATTACAAGGGCAACTGGGGCTTTATCCGCCTGCTGGAAAAAGCGCAGGTCACCGCGCTGGACAGCAGCCGTACCCAGCTGACCTGGACGACCACGGACGGGAAGACCCTAAAATTTATCCTGCGCAGTGAACTGGGGGAGGGGCCATTGATGCTGCTCAGGCTCAGGGGCTTTACGCTGCCGGAAAACATCTTTGACGTGGATGCCGCCCCGCTGGCGCTGGATGACGAGGTGCCGGAATGACGCGCTTGATGCATCATCAACGAGATTCCGTGGTGTTCAACAATAAATCTGACGTGCAGGGAGCGCCATGAACGGTACTGAAACTGACTCATCAAACGCTGATATCCAGCAGTTTATGTTGCACTGGGAAAACTGGCTTAAACCCTTATCCGCGCAGCTCCCTGCGGGCGAAGATCCCGCCTATGACGATGACTTCCAGGCGATGCGGGAAGAAATCAACAAGCTGACGGGGATGGATACCGATAGGCTGTGTAACCTTGCCGAGAGCGTGCTGACCACCCGCGCAAAGGATATACGCGCTGTTACCTGGTACACGCTGGCACGGCTGGCACGCGACGGTGAGAAAGGGCTGGGCGAGGGGCTGACCCTGCTGTGCGCGATGGTCGACCGCTTTGGTCCGGCGCTTCATCCCTTGAGGCCGCAGGCCCGTAAAGCCGCTGTCGAATGGCTAAACGGTGACAAATTCACCGACGTCCTGTTGCGCTGGCCGGAAGTGGTCAGTGAAGACGCCGCCTTAACCACGGCGGCGCTCGACCAGCTGGAACACCTGTTTTCACGTTTTGACGAGCAGGAACACCCTTCTCTGGCCGGACTGCGTAACGCACTGAGTCAGCGGCTGGACCGCTCCGGCGGTGCCGGTGCGCTGGTGCCGCAGAACAGCAGCCGCGCCGCTGAAAGCATGGCACCCGCCAGCCTGCAGCTGGCCCCGGTCAAGTCGGGCCGCGACCTGCTGGACCAGGCAAAGCTGCTGTCGGCGTGGCTCAGCGATCAGCCCGCAGGCTGGCTGGCGGCCCACCGGCTGATGAAAAGCGTGCGCTGGGATACCGTCGGCGAAATACCGCCGATGGATGCCAGCAACCGGACGCGCCTGCCGCCGCCAAAAGGCGACTACCGGTCTCAGCTTAAACGCCTGTATGTACAGCAGAGCTGGCTGGAACTGGTGGACGCCGCGACGGACATCTTCTGCGAGGGCGTGAATCACTTCAGCCTCGATGTGCAGTGGTATCTCTGGCAGGGACTCTCCCGCGCGGGGCAGCCCTGGGAACAGTATGCCGATTACGTGGTTGCCGACCTTAAGCTGCTGCTGGAGCGGCTTACAGGGCTTGAAACCCTTGCCTGGAACGACGGATCGCCGTTTGCCGATGAGGTCACCCTAAACTGGATTAATGAACAGGTGAAGGGGGGGATATCCAGCTTTACTGAGCTGCCGGTAGCTATATCGGGTACTGATCAGGATGACGTGCTCTCGCTGGAAGCGGAAGCGATGGCGAAAGGTGACAGCGACGGACCGGAAGCGGCGCTGACATGGTTACAGACCCGACCGGGTACCCACTCGCCTCGCAGCCGCTGGCTGCTGCGCCTGCTGATGGCGCGAGTGGCCGAGCAATTTGGCCGCAACGATATGGCGCTGCACTTGCTGGCAGAACTTAGTGACAGCGCCCCGCAGCTTAGTCTCACGGAGTGGGAGCCTGCGCTGATGTTTGAAGTCTGCTCGCGTCGCCTCAAGCTATTACGCGTCAAATCCGCGCGCAGCGAACCGGAAAAGCTTCGACTTGCGCCTGAGATGGAACGATTGATGGCCATAATGATCAAGATGGACCCCGCACGAGCGCTGATCCTTTGCAACTGACAGAAATAAAGACACCAGGAGTCTGAGCATGGATGATTTAACCCTGCGTTATTACGAAGCCGAAATGCGCTATTTGCGTGAAGCAGGAAAAGAGTTCGCGCGCGCTCACCCCGATCGTGCAGCGATGCTCAATATGGACAAGCCCGGTGCGCGCGACCCCTACGTCGAGCGTCTGTTTGAGGGCTTCGCCTTTCTGATGGGGCGGATGCGCGAAAAGCTGGATGACGATTTGCCCGAGCTCACTGAGGGTCTGGTCAGTCTGCTCTGGCCGCACTACATGCGCACCATTCCTTCTCTCTCGGTGGTGGCGTTCACGCCGCAATGGCAACAGCTACGCCAGGCGGAAACACTGCCGTCTGGCTTTTCGGTACTGTCACGTCCGGTCGGTGAGCATCGTACTGCCTGCCAGTACCGCACGACCCGCGACATGGCGCTGCAGCCACTCCACCTGAGTGAGGCACGTCTGCATACCGAAACCAATGGTCGTTCGGCGATCCGTCTGCGTTTCACCTGCCCGCCGGGTGTGGACTGGACCAAGTGCGGCATCGATAAGGTTACGCTCTACCTCTGCGCCGACGGGCCGGTTGCTTCTGCGCTGCATCTGGCGCTGACCCGCCAGGTGCAGGCCGTTTATGTCAGTCACGCCGGTACTCACGGCGAACGCTCCCGGTTTGACGGCTGGTTCCGTCCGATGGGGTTTGACGATACCGACCGGCTGTGGCCAAAAGGTGAGAGTGCTTTCAGTGGCTATCAGCTGCTGCTGGAGTATTTCAGCTTCCGTCAAAAATTTATGTTTCTGGAACTGCGCGGACTTGAGAGCATCGGACTCAACAGCGAGTCCACCTGGTTTGAACTGGACGTGGTGCTCTCTGAAACCTGGTCAGCCGATCTGCCGTTTGAAACCGAAAACTTTCGCCTGCACTGCGCGCCGGTGATCAACCTCTTTGGCCTGGAAGCGGACCCGCTGATGCTGGACCCGCTGGAAAATGAGTATCTGCTGCGCCCGCTGCGGCAACAGGACGGGCACACCGAGATTTACAGCGTGGACGAAATCCACGGCTCTATGAAGCAGGGCAAACAGGCTTACGTGCCGTTCAGCAGCTTTCGTCACAAGGGCGGCATGATGCGGCATGACGCGCCGGAGCGCTATTTCCACACCCGCGTTAAACGCGGTGCATCGGGCATGGTGGACACATGGGTGATCCTCGGCGGAAGTGCGTTCGACCTCTACAAGCTGACTGAAAAGCCCGAGTCGCTTTCCGTGCGCATCACCGGCACCAACGGTCAGCTGCCGCGCCGGGCGCTGGAGAGCACGCTGCTTGACCGGGTGGTAAAGGCCGGCAAAGTGCCGGTGACGGTGATGAACCTCACCATGCCGACCATGCCGCTCTATCCCCCGGCTGCCGACCGATTTCACTGGCGGGTGATGAGCCATCTCGGCTCTAACTTCCTCAGCATGATGGATAACCCGGAGGTGCTGCGCGGCACGCTGGCGCTCTACGACTGGACGGATGATGAGATGAACCGGCGTCGGCTGGAGGCGATTGTGGCGGTGAAGCACACGCTTATCCGTCGTTTTGAATGCGGCTTCATGCTGCGCGGCGTGGATATTGAAGTCACGCTGAACGCCGACAACTTCGCGGGTGAAGGCGACATCAACCTGTTCGGCGAAATGCTGCATCGCTTCTTCGCGCTGTATGCCGATATCCATCTTTTTAATCAGCTTACGCTGGTTCTGCAACCCACAGGGAAGAGACTGCAATGGCGGGAGAATCACAGCCAGCACATACCGGGCTGACGGCGAAGTTGGGCAAAGAAATATGGCGGGTCAATTTCTACCGCTACTGCCAGTTACTGGAGCAGGAGAATCCCGGCAAGCCGCTGCTGGGGGCGAGTAGCCATCCGGGCCATGATCCGGTTCGGTTCCGACCCTGGCCGAGGATGGGCTTTCCCGTCAGCGAGATGCGGGCCGTGGAGTGGGATGAGGATAACCGGGACCTGCCGTCGACCGTCCGCACCACCTTTCTCGGCATGTATGGCGTGGACTCACCGCTGCCGGGATCTTATCTCGATGATATTGCCCAGCGGCGCGAAGGGCACGAGGCGCTCACCGCGTTTCTGGATATTTTCAGCCACCGCATCACCACGCAGTATTACCGCATCTGGCGAAAATACGCCTATCCGGCCTCCTTTGAAGCGGGCGGCACGGATAAAACCTCGCAGTGCCTGCTGGGGCTGGTGGGGCTCGGTATACCGGGTACTGCACAGCACGTGGCCACGCCGGTGTCGCGCTTTCTGGCACTGCTCGGCACCATGCGGCTGCCGACGCGCAACGCGGAGGGGATCCAGGCGCTGGTCCGTTTGCTGGCCCCAGCGACGGAAGCTCGCATTTCTGAGCACGATCCGGTGATTATCCCGATGCATAACCGCAGCGGCCTCAGTAAAAAAACCAGGTGTCACTGTCGCAACGGGCGGTGCTGGGCAAATCCGCCCGTGAGGGTAACAGCCGGGTGCGGATTTCACTGTTCACTCAAGACCCTGCTGAGGCGCAGGGCTGGCTACCTGGAAATCATCTGCATACCGACCTGCTGGCGCTGCTGCGTGTCTATATGGGTTACCGCAGCGACGCACGTCTGCAACTGACTATTCCGAGGTCACTGCTTCCCGAGTCGCGCCTCGACAGAAAACAGCGCCTGATCCTCGGGCGAACCAGCGTTCTGGGGCTAAAACCCGGCAGGCTGAATAACCAGCCAGAGCAGCTGACTATCAACCTCGGATGCTACGAAGGGATGTTGCTCTCCAGGAGCCAGCCCGCTACCAGCGGTCATTACCGTTTCGAATAACCCCTGTGAAAGGAATCTGACTATGTTTGTGTGCTCCGGATGGCGCATTCTGCTGCTCTCTGTCTGCGGTCTGCTCGCGGGTTGTGGCCTGACCCAGACCGTCACTGACGGAACGGTTAACGTGACTAAATCGATCTTCTACAAAAAGATCAAAGTGCTACACCTCGACTTCGTGCCACGTGCTGCTGTTAACGCCGATGGCGGCCAGACACCGCTTGCTACCATGGTGCGTGTCTATCAGCTGAAAGACAAACAGGCGATTGAAGCAGCTGATTATGCCTCACTGCTGCGCGATGGCGATCGGGTGCTGAAAGAGGATGTGTTGCTGTCACGTTCACTGCTGGTAATGCCGGGCGGTCATGCCAGCCTCAACGTGCCGATGGATGAAGAGGCGAAGTATATAGCGGTGATTGCACTGTTTAACCAGCCTGACCTGGTCAACAACCGCTGGCGACTGGTGCTGGAGCGTAATGACATCGACCCCGACTATCCGCGCGTTATTGAGCTTGGCAGCGGGACACTGAGCCTGCTATCGGTGAAGGAGTAATGCACATGGAAACGTGGTCAGAGTTGTTCCCCCGTCAGAACCCTTACCGCCTCGACATTCACAACTGTGCTCTTCAGCCGGACGTGCTGAAGTTTTATGGGCGTGAAGCCCTGAGCGAGCCGTTCCGCTGGGACATTGAGTTTACCTGCGCGCAGGCGATGGCGATGCAGGATGTGCTGATGGAGTTTGCCAGCTTCAGCATGCGCAGCGGCAAGCGGGTGTACGGCGTGATCACCGGATTTGACTGGCTTGCCACTACAGTGGACCAGTCGCACTACCGTATCCGGCTGGAATCCCGTCTGGCGCTGCTGTCCCGCACCCGCCGCAGCCGCGTGTTTCAGAACCTGAGCGTGCCGGAGCTGGCGGAGCAACTGTTGCGCGAACACGGCTATGAGGGTCCTGAATTCGAGTTCCGTCTGACGCAGCCGCTGCCAACGCGCGAACTGATAACCCAGTGGCGCGAAAGCGACCTCGACTTTCTGCGCCGCATCCTGGCGGAAACCGGCATCTGGTTCCGCAGCGAGATGAATTCTGCCACCGAAACAGAAACCCTGATTTTTTCCGACAGCCAGCAGGGATATACCGAAGGCGTCACGCTGCTGTGCCGCGAGTTGTCCGGCCTGCATGACGCCGGGCGGGAAGCAGTGTGGGGGTTGCGCAGCTGGCATGACGTGGTGACCGGCGGCGTGGCGGTGAAGGATTATAACTACCGTCAGGCGGCAGAACCGGGCGAGGCAAAAGCCGCCGTGCGCAGCCACGCCATCACTACCGGCGAACACTATCGCTACGCGGAGCCGTTTGCGATGGCGGGCGACGATGCTACGGCAGAACCCGAGAGCGGTGCATTTTTCGCCCGGCTACATCATGAGCGGTCGCTGAACCATGCCGCGCGCCTGCATTTGTTCAGCAACAGCGACGCGCTTTCGCCGGGGCAACTGCTGAACGTCAGCGATGATAGCAGCGGAGAACTGGCCGACGGCATGGTGATTCGCCTTGCCACCTTTCACGGCGCGCGTGACCGTAAGCTTCAGGTATCGCTGTGGGGCATTCCGTACAGCGAACAGTATGTCATGCGGCCTGCACCTCTTTCGCGCCCGGTTATCAGCGGAACCTTGCCCGCCCGCGTTGAGAGCCGTCACGGGGACGATATTTACGCGTGGCTGGATGCGCAAGGCCGCTACAGGGTGAAGCTCGACATGGACCGCGACATCAGCGAGTCCGGCTACAGCTACCTGTGGCTGCGACAGGCGAAACCTTATGCCGGTGATACGCACGGCTGGCATACGCCGCTGGTGCAGGGCACAGAAGTCGCCATCGCCTTTGACGGCGGCGACCCGGACCGGCCTTATATTGCGCACGCCCTCCACGACTCTGAACATCCCGACATTGTCAGCCGTGACAACCGCAGCCAGAACATCCTGCGCACCCCTGCGCGTAATGAGCTGCGTATGGAGGACAAGCGCGGCAGCGAGCACGTAGTGCTCTCCACCGAATACGGCAAAACCCAGCTTAACCAGGGGCACATCACGGATGCGCAGGGGAAACAGCGCGGTGCGGGTTTTGAACTGAGAACCGACGAGCACGGCGTGATCCGCGTGGCAAAGGGGCTGTTTGTCACCGCAGACGGCCAGCAGAAAGCGGTGGGTGAGGTGCTGGAGATGGACGCCGCGCTGCGGGAAATCGAACTGTGCCTTGAACTGATGAAACAGCTGGACACGGCGATGCAGCAGGCGCAGGCGCTGCGTGCGGACCTCAGTGCGCAGTTGGCGATGTTTAATGAACGTCTGAAGCCACTCAATGAACTTGTCCACTTTGCCGCGCCGGAGGGTATGGCGTTTGCCAGCGGTGAACATCTGCTGATGGCAGCAACGGAGAATGTGGCGATCAACGCGGGCGGGGATATCAGCGCAGGTGCGATGGAGGATGTCAGCCTTATGGCCGGAGAAAGTGCCGGACTGTTTGCCCGCAGCGGCAGACTGAGCCTCATAGCAAGTAAAGGGCCGCTGGTGATGCAGGCGCAGAATGCGGCGATGCAGTTGCTGTCGGAGAAGAAACTCAGCATGAGTGCCGAGCAGGACGTGCTCTTTGCCGCGAAAAAGCGCATCACGCTGATTGGTGGCGGCAGCTACCTGAAGATCGAGGCAGGGAAAATTGAGTACGGCACCGTCGGGCGGTATATCGGCAAGGTGAAGGCGGTGATGAAGGGTGGGATTCAAAGTGAACAACCTGAGTTAACGAGGGTTCAGCCAGTAATGAGCCAGGAAGTCTGCTTCCCTTGTTTGCTAAATGCGATACGTGCTAACGATGCCGTTGTACAGGGGGTTGGATGATTGATAACACGCTAATGTTCAGCACTTTGCCTGATTGCCCCAAGCAACATCTCTTTATACTGTTTGAGGCTGGCGCCATGGAGCCAGAGCTTTTTGCCAGGTTCTATGCACAACATGCCGCCAGCCTTTACTCACTTTACCAGCACCCGCAGTTGGTGCCTTTTCAAAATTATGGACCTTGGTTGCTACAGACAGCCAGTAAGCAGCAACTGCGCGAACATCTGTCTACTTTGTCCGCATGTCAGGGGGTGCTGGTGTCCGAACGGCCCCTGGAATCGCTGGCCATCCAGCTATCACGAGGGTGTGTGATTCTGACGCCTGATGATAAAGCTATGCTGGTGCGTTTTTATGCCAGCCACGCATTACCCGTACTGGCGGCAGAAAAACAGAGCAACTGGCATCCTGAATTGTTCAAGGATATTGCCCTGTGGTGGATGCCCGGTCTGAGTGGGTGGCAGCAGATAGATATCACATCACAACATGTACACCTCGGGTTACCTGTGACTGTCCGTTTAAACAGGCGTGCCTGGAATGCTATCTCGGATTCGCCCATCATTCAGAACGTGCTCGCGGAGTGGCAGAAACGACCAGAAGCGCAGGGTTTTTCATCCTGCACGCAACGTTTGCTTGTGATTAAAGCGCTAAATAAAGCCGAAGAAGCCGGAATGCTGACAAGCTATGACCGAACGTTTTATGCACTTTGTTATCTTGGCGGGGGAAAAGCGTTGCT
>NZ_BBOC01000038.1:0-48992 GCF_001485335.1 Type-D symbiont of Plautia stali
AGCCCCGGTACGCCCCCAGACGGCGTCACTGCTAGTACCGCCTACCCGATCAACCTCTGCAACGACACCGCACTCTGCTCATCATCAGGCACATACACCAGCAAGCGATCGCCGTTGCGTGATGCTGACCACCAGTTATTCTGGCGCAGCGTCATTTCGCCGACTTCTTCACGATAAAAACGCTTCACGCGGTTCTCAACCTGGCCCAATTCATAGCGCTGCCAGGTTTGAGCAAACTCATCGGAGCTATTCAACAGGCGGGCGAGGAAACTCTCCCAGTGCGGATCGCCCAAATGCTCTCCCATCTGCCCGCGGAACATCGCCACCATCTGCGGCATCACCTCATCCCAGTCGTTCAACGCCTTGCGCCAGCCAGGATGATTAAAGGCCAGCCAGATGCAATTGCGATCCTCCACGGCGATCTCCGCAAGATCGACACCCATCAGTGCACACCATGCCGCGTTGTAGCCGAGAATATCGAAGCGCGGCGTTTCAATAATGGCGGGTAACTGAATGGCATCCAGCATCTGCTGATTGTGCGCCGCAATTTTGCAACAGGCAGCGGCAACGCGCACCGAAGGCAGCGAATGCCCCGCCAGGGAAAACAGATGCTGGGTTTCCACATCATTGCACTGCAACGCGGTGGCAATCGCCGTCAAGGTTTTGGGCGAGGCTTTGATATCGCGCCCTTGCTCCAGCCACGTATACCAGGTCACGCCCACGTCGGCTAACTGCGCCACTTCCTCGCGTCGCAAACCCGGTGTGCGGCGCTGGCGCATATGCGGTAAACCGAGGCGATTGGGGTCGAGGCTTTCACGACGCGTGCGCAAAAAAGTGCCCAACAGTTTGCGGTTATTCTGTTCAGCGGTGACGAACGCAGCAGCGGTGCTCATGAATGGATCTCCAGGCGAGACGGGTAGTATTTATACCATGATAAACAAAGACCGGTACCCGTTTAATTGTTAGGTGATGCTATGCCGTACTGCAACTAAAAACAAGGTTAAAACCGATGCACACATCGCAACTTCAACGAGCGGGACTGGTGGTCCTGCTGGCTGGGCAACTCTTGCCCATGATCGATTTTTCCATTGTTAACGTGGCGTTAGATGCCATGGCGCACACGCTGCGCGCCACCTCCATCGAACTGGCGTTAATTGTCGCAGTGTATGGCATTGCCTTTGCCATCTGCCTGGCGATGGGTGGACGCCTGGGGGACAATTACGGTCGGCGTCGCGTATTCCTGGCAGGAGTATGGATCTTCGGTATTGCATCTTTATTATGCGGCATTGCCAACAGCGTCGGACTGTTAATGTTTGCCCGCGCACTGCAGGGTGTGGGTGCTGCATTTATCGTGCCACAAATACTCGCCACCATGCATGTCACCATGAAGGGTAGGGAGCACGCGCGCGCCATTGGTCTGTATGGCGGCATTGGTGGGCTGGCCTTTATTATCGGGCAAGTACTGGGCGGATTTCTCATCAAAGCGGATATTGGCGGTTACGGCTGGCGCAGCGTCTTCCTGATTAACCTGCCAATTTGCCTGTTTGTGCTGATCACCGCCCGTCGCTTTGTACCCGAAACGCATAACAACCAGCGCGTGCAGGTGGATGTCAGTGGCACCTTGCTGCTAGCAGGGGCGATAGGCTGCCTGATGTTGGCGCTGGCGCTCGGCCCGCTGCTGCACTGGTCCTGGCCGTGCATTCTGCTATTAGTGCTGTTCCCGGTGCTGCTACACCGTTTGCGTCAGAGTTCGTTGCGTCTTGAAGCCAGTGGTGGTGCGCCCCTGTTGCCACCTTCACTGCTGCGTCTGCCGAGTGTGCGCTTCGGTTTAACCCTGGCGGTGCTGTTCTTCTCCTGCTGGAGCGGCTTTATGTTTGCGGTGGCGCTGACGCTGCAATCAGGCATCGGCCTGAGCGCGTTCCAGTCCGGTAACGCCTTTATCGCTTTGGGGGCGGCCTATTTTATCGGTTCAATGCGTTCAACGCGTATCGTCGAGCGTTTTGGCAAACGCGCCACGCTGCTGACGGGTTGCGGCATTCAGATGATCGGCCTGCTGGCTCTGATCGCCACTTTCCAGCTTGCCTGGCCGAACGTTGGCGTGTTCACGCTGATCCCAGCCACCATCCTGATTGGCTTTGGTCAGTCATTTATCGTCAGCACTTTCTATCGTATTGGCATGAGTGGCGTACCGCATCATCAAGCTGGCGCGGGGAGTGCCGTGTTATCCACGGTGCAGCAGTCGGCACTGGGGTTAGGCCCGATGTTGCTGGGTGGCGTGTTCACGCAAATTAATCTGCACGGTAACCATTTGGCGGCCATCTCGGGCACCTTGGGTGTCGAGCTATTAATGATGGTCTTGCTGGTGGTTGTCACTGGTTTTAACCGTCGGACTTTCCAGCCTGTCACAGCAGAAGGGTAATTCTTCTGGTGAGATTTAAGCAGGAGCATTTCAGCTTATTGTAAGGTAAGCGAAAATCCGTAAGTCGCGCTGAATTTACCTTTGGCTCAGTGGTCTTTTTTCCGGAACATATCGCCGCAACTAACGGGCTGAACCGCGTGTTCAGCCCGTTTTTATGTGGTGCGGAAGAAAGGCGTTTGAATCAGGCACAGGAAAAACGGCAGGCTCATAGCAGATGAAAAAGATGTTAACCGGGTTACTTTTCATGGTAACCACCACTGCCTTTGGTGCAGATGATTTCACCCTCAAAGACATACACTTTGATGGCTTACAGCGCGTTGCCCCGGGTGCGGCGATGCTGAGTATGCCGGTGCGTGTGGGCGATCGCGTCAGTGATGATGATATTCGCAGCACCATCCGCGCGCTGTTCGCCACCGGCAACTTTGAAGACGTTCAGGTCCTGCGCGACGGCGATGTCCTGCTGATCAAAGTGCGAGAGCGTCCGGCGATTGCCAGCATTTCGTTCTCGGGCAATAAAGCCATCAAAGACGATCAGTTGAAGCAAAATCTGGACGCTTCAGGCGTGCGCGTGGGTGAAGCGCTGGACCGCACGACATTATCGGATATCGAAAAAGGACTGGAAGATTTCTACTACAGCGTCGGTAAATACACCGCGAGCGTAAAAGCGGTGGTGACGCCATTGCCACGTAACCGTGTCGATCTGAAGTTCATCTTTACCGAAGGCGTCTCCGCTAAAATCCAACAGATCAATATCGTTGGCAATCATGCGTTCTCATCCGACGAACTGATCTCACATTTTCAGCTGCGCGATGATGTGCCGTGGTGGAATTTGGTCGCCGACCAAAAATACCAGAAACAGAAACTGGCGGGCGATTTAGAAACGCTGCGCAGTTATTATCTCGATCGCGGATATGCCCGCTTTAATCTTGATTCGACGCAGGTGAGTTTAACGCCAGATAAAAAAGTATTTATCTGACGGTGAATATTCATGAAGGCGATGTTTATCATATCTCCGACGTTATTTTAACCGGTGATATGGCAGGCCATTCGGCGGAAATTGAGAAACTTGCGCATTTACCGGCCGGTTCATTATACAGCGGTGCCAAAATTACCGAGAACGAAGGGGCGATTAAAACCCTGCTCGGACGTTACGGTTATGCCTTCCCGCAGGTCAGCACCCAGCCGGAAATTAACGATGCTGATAAAACGGTGAAGCTGCATCTCAACGTGGATGCGGGACGTCGCTTCTATGTGCGCCAGGTGAAGTTCTCCGGTAATGACACCTCGAAAGACTCCGTGCTGCGCCGTGAGATGCGTCAGATGGAAGGGGCGTGGCTGGCGAGCGATCAGGTGGATCAGGGTAAGGCGCGACTCAATCGTACCGGCTATTTTGAATCCGTGGATGTGGACACCCAACGTGTGCCGGGCAGCCCAGATCAGGTTGATGTTGTGTATAAAGTGAAGGAGCGCAACACCGGCACCTTCAACGTCGGGCTGGGCTACGGCACCGACAGCGGCATCAGTTATCAGCTTGGCGTGAGCCAGGATAACTGGATGGGCACCGGTAACACGGTTGGCTTCAGCGGCACCAAAAACGATTACCAGACCTATGTGGAGATCTCCGCCACCGATCCGTATTTCACCGTGGATGGCGTCAGCCTCGGCGGCAAGCTGTTCTATAACGACTACAGCGCGGAAGATAACGACCTGTCTGAGTACAAGCTGAAAAGTCTTGGCGCCAGCAGTACCTTAAGCTTCCCGATCAGCGAAAACAGCAACCTCAGCACCGGGCTGGACTACAGCTATAACCGCGTCAGTAATATGGCACCGCAGGTGGCGATGTGGCGTTATCTCGGCTCACAAGGCATTCATCCGAAAGTCATTGAGACGGATAACGATGATGACGATGACTACGCCACCAGCAGCGAGAAGTTCACCGCCAACGACTTCTTCTGGAATGTGGGTTGGGGCTATAACTCACTGGACCGTGGTTTCTTCCCGACATCAGGCGTGAGTGCTGGGTTTAACACTAAAGTCACGATTCCGGGTTCCACCAACAGCTATTACAAAACGACGCTGAATGCCAACGCCTATGTGCCGATCAGCAAAGACCATCGCTGGGTGTTAATGGGGCGTGCCAAGGCGGGTTATGCTGACGGTTTTGGCGGGAAAGAAGTGCCGTTTTACGACAACTTCTATGCGGGTGGCTCCAGCTCGGTGCGTGGCTTCTCGTCCAACACCATTGGTCCTAAAGCGGCGTACTATAGCTGCACTGGCAGCGAGAGCAGTTACGGCGGCTGTGCGGTGAACAAGTCGGACGATGCGGTGGGCGGCAACGCCATGGCGGTGTTAAGTACCGAACTGATTGTGCCGACGCCGTTTGTTAGCGACCGTTACGCCGATTCGTTACGCACCTCGTTCTTCGTTGACGCCGGTACAGTGTGGGACACCAAATGGCAAAATACTGCCGCAACGGAAGCCGCAGGCGTGCCGGATTACGGTGATGCCACGAATATTCGTGTTTCCAGCGGTCTGGCATTGCAATGGCAATCACCACTTGGGCCTTTAGTATTCTCTTACGCCTTACCGCTGAAGAAATATGATGGCGATAAGTCGGAACAGTTCCAGTTTAATATCGGTAAGACCTGGTGATTTTTATTATTTTGTTAACGTGCGAAGTAAGTTTTACGCTTTCTTTAAACCGCAATGACAGAATAAAATAGCCGGATCGGTAAAATAATCAGGGTACGGTGCTTAAGGAATGAGTGCCTGCCACCATCGTTGTTATGCATCAAATTAAATATCTTTTTCGCCACCCAATTGGGTGGCTTTTTTATATTTTTAAAATGGCTATCAGGCGATCTCAGGTAATCGCAAGCCGGTTTCTGCATCAAACAAGTGCATCTTTTCGGCTCTTAACCCAATACGAATCTGATCGCCACTCACTGCCGCATGGCGTCCGGCGATTTGCATATGCAGCGCATGTCCGTGCCACTCCAGGTGAAGCAGTGTCGATTCCCCTGTGATTTCAACCACTTTAACCGTGGCCAGCGCGCTGGTTTCGGCCTCAATCAGGTCGTGGGGACGCACGCCGAGCGTCACGTGAGCACCCTCGCGTTCACGTCCCGCTGCTTGCCAACGGGCAGGTAGCGGTTGCCACAAGTCCTGGCACTGCACGCCGCACACGCCATCACGCGTGATCAATTGGGCTGGTAACAGGTTCATTGGCGGGGAACCGATAAAGCGGGCGACGAAAGTGTCTGCCGGTCGATCGTATATCGCCAGAGGCGCACCCTGTTGCACAATACGGCCCTCGCGCATCACCACAATCTGATCGGCCAACGTCATCGCCTCCACCTGATCGTGGGTGACATACACCATGGTGGTTTTGAAACGCTGGTGCAGGGATTTAATCTCCGCACGAAGTTCCATACGCAACTGTGCATCAAGGTTCGAGAGCGGTTCATCGAACAGGAAAACCTGTGGATTGCGCACCATTGCACGGCCCATGGCAACGCGTTGTCGTTGACCGCCGGACAGGGCGCGAGGATAGCGCTGCAGCAGCTTATCAATGCCGAGAATCCCGGCGATGCGCTCGATTTTGCTCTGCTGCTCTTCGCGCTTCACTTTCTTGACCTGCATATGGAAGGCGAGGTTTTCCGCCACGGTAAGATGCGGATAGAGCGCATAGCTTTGAAACACCATGGCGATATCGCGGTCGGCGGGATCGCGATCGTTGATCTGGACTTTATCCATCAGGATCGCGCCATCCGACAGGCTCTCAAGCCCTGCCAGCAGGCGTAACAGGGTGGATTTACCACAGCCGGACGGGCCGACCAGCACGGTGAAACTGCCGTCGGGAATAGTGAGGTCGAGCGGATGCAAAACCGATTGTTTTCCGTAGCGCTTGGCCACTTTTACGAGTTCAACACTGGCCATGATTTAGCGCTCCTGTGCGGAAAGTTGCAGTTGATGCCAGTCGGGATAGCGACGCGGCAAGGTACTGATTGCCAGTGAAGCCACCGCGATGCCCCATTGCAAAGCGGTAGTGATGTCTTGCTGATGCAGTAGCGCGGTGAGAAATCCGGCATTAAAGCTGTCGCCCGCGCCGATGGTGTCCACCACCGTCACCGGACGTGCCAACTGGCTGATCTGCTGATCCGCTTGCCAGCAGCCCGCGCCTTGTGCGCCGCATTTCACCACGCAGCCACCCCGTCCGCTGAGTTGTTGCGCTAGCTGTTGAGCGCAGTTAGCAAGATCGTCCAGACCCACTAAGCCTAAGGTTTCGACCTCATTCAGCAGCAACCAGTCACACAGCGGTAGCCAGCGGGCACACTGCTCGCGCACGGTTTCCGTCCAGCCTTGCGGCGGCCAGCCGGTATCGACAGCCGTCAGGTAGCCGCGCTGCTGCAACTCACTCAGCAACTGTGGATACTCGTCATACAGATGCAGGCATAAGAAGGTGCCGCACAGCAGCACGATATCGCCTTCCGTCGCACGCAGTGGCAGCTGGTCCAGCACATCGGCTGCGGTGAGTCGCACAATATGACCGAGGTTACTGAGAAACGAGCGCTCATGATCCGAGTGCGTGACGCCCACGGTGAGTGACGTTTCACAGCGATAGCGTTTCCAGTGTGCAGCGCTATGCGGAAAGTGACTCGCCAGCCAAGCGCTCAAGCCGTCATCACCCTGGTTGGCTACCGCGCGATGGCGTACCTGCATCGCCTCCAGCGCCAGTGCGCAGTTACCGGCCGATCCGCCCGGACGCAGTTCGCTGTGATTAAGCATCACTTCGGTGCCGCGCTGTGGCCAGCTGTCGAGCGTACCCATAATCAAATCGACATTAATATTGCCCACCACATAAAGGGTGGCGGTGGAGTCCATGTTCGCGATCATCCTTTGCTCCCGCCACTGGCCAGGCCGCTGACCAGGGTTTTCTGCAGCCAGATAGCAATAAATAAGGGGGGCACAGAGGCCAGAATACCGACAGCGGCGATCAATCCATCATCGGTGGCACGGCCAGCCGTAAAGCCTGCAATGGTCACCGGCAGGGTTTGCGCGGCGATATTGCTGGTGAACAGCAAGGCATAGAAGAACTCGTCCCACGCTAGCAGCCAGCCAAAAAGCGCTGCAGCACCCAGCACTGGTTTTGCCAGCGGCAGCGTAATGCGTAACAGCACTTGCCAGACGCGCAACCCATCTAACCTTGCCGCTTGCTCGATATCCTGCGGTAAGGTGTCGAACTGGTTTTTCAGCATCCAGGTGAGGAACGGCAGGATCAGCGAGCAGTACACGATGATCAAACCCGGGCGGGTGTTAAGCAGATCAAACTGCTGCAGCAAGAAATAGAGTGGCAGCACAAAAGCCACCGGCGGCACCATGTAAATGGCGAGTGAGGCGAACAGCCAACCATCACGACCGCGATAGCGAGAGAAGCTGAATGCGGCCGGGATAGCCAGCAGCAAGCATATGATCGTTGCGCCAGTTGCCACCAGCAGACTGTTGCCCATGGCGTGCAGAAACAGCGCGCCGGGTTGACCCGGTTCAAGCGACATTAGTCTGCCATAACGGCTGAAATCCCACTGACGCGGCAGCCACTCCAGCGGTACACGCGTCAGATCGCTGGTGGCGCTGACGCTCATTAAGAACAGCCAACCCATCGGTGCCAGTACGGAAATCGCTACCAGCAGCGCGGCAGCGTACTTCGCGGTGCTGCGCAATTTAGCCTTCATACGCGCTCCCTTTGCGGCGCTGACGCCACAGTAACAACATATACAGCGTGATCAGCACGGCACACAGCAACGTCATCAACATGGCGTAAGCCGCACCGCTGCCCGCGCGCAGATAGCTGAACGACTCCTGATACACGTAAAAACTCAGGGTTTTAGTGCTGTCCACCGGGCCGCCACGCGTCATCACATAGATGATGTCGAAAATCTTGAAGGCATCGATGGTGCGCAACACCAGTGCGACGCTGAGGGGACCGACAATCGCCGGTAAGGTGATGGCGCGAAAACGCCGCCATGCCGAGGCACCATCCAGACGTGCCGCTTCAAACAGGTCCTCCGGAATGGATTGCAACGCCGCCAGCACCAGCAGGGTAACCAGAGGATAGTTCTTCCAGATATCGGCAAACATCACGGCATTGAGTGCCGAATCAGGCGAGCCGAGCCAACTGCGATAGCCATCAATGATGCCAAGCTGGGTTAGCAGGGCGTTGATGCTGCCGTAATCGGGGTTGAAATTGAGACGCCACATCATGGCGTTAACAATGGTGGGCAGCGCCCATGGCAGGATCACCAGCACGCGCAGGACATTGCGGCCAGCAAATTTCTGGTTCAGTAGCAGCGCCACCAGCACGCCGATCACCCCTTCAAACGCCACCGACACCACGGTGAAGTAGAGCGTGCGCCACAGCGAGCTTTGGAAATCGGGATCGGTAAGGGCGAACAGATAGTTCTCCACGCCCACCCAGCCGGGGGCTTCACCGCTGCCGATTAAGGCGGCATCAGTGAAGCTGAGCCAGATGGTGCGCAGCAGCGGCCAGGCGGTGAGCAACAGCATCACCAGTAACATGGGTGCTAACAGCACCCATGCCTGCCGTTGTTCGCGTTGACGCAAACTCAGCATGCTGACCCCTTAACGCAGACGCGCCGCGCTTTTATCCACCGTCTGCATGGCGGCGTCCGGCGTGGCGCTGCCCACCAGTACCTGTTGCAACTGCTGCTGCAAGGTATTGGAGAGACGGGAATAATCGGCGGTTTCAGGACGCGACAACATCACGTTCAGCGATTTGTCAGCGGCGGCGATCAGGCTTTACTGATTTTTCAGTACCGCAGGATCCTGATAGGAGCTTTTCCAGATAGGCAGGCTCAAGGTGGCGTATTTGTTCTGCACCGGCTGAGAAGTCATGTAGCTGATGTACTGCCAGGCCTGATCAGGATGGGTACTGCCTTTAGCAATACCCAGGCCCATCGACCCGTTGACCGCACCAAATTTACCCGGCGCATCACCTGGAGCAGGGACAATACCGACCTGACCGGCCACTTTGCTCTGTTTTGGATCGTTAGCCATGTTGTACATGTAGGTCCAGTTCAGCGCGAAGGCCGCATCGCCGTTGGAGAACGCCTTACGCACATCCTCTTCCAGATATTCACGCGAAGCCGGGTTAGTCAGACCCTCATCCAGCGAACTTTTCATCAGCTTAACCGCCTGCAACGAGGCTGGACTGGAGAAGTCGAGTTTGCCGTTGTTGTAGAACTTGCCACCGAAGCCAGAGACCAGCGTGGTGTAGTCACACACCAGGGCTTCAGCCTGCGACCAACTCCAGACCAGTGGATATCTAACGATATTTTTCTGCTTGATGATGCGCGAGTCGTCGATCACCTGCTGCCAGGTTTGCGGCGGGGTGGTGATACCGGCTTTCTCCAGCATGGCTTTGTTGTAGTAGAGATATTTGGTATCGAGGATCCACGGCATGCCCAGAGTTTTACCGTTGAACACCACGGTGTTCATGGCACCGGGGAAGATCTGTGCTTTTTCATCCGCCGCGATGCGGCTGCTGACGTCTTGCAGCAGGTCGAACTTGGTGAATTCCGCTGGCCAGATGGCATCAAACAGCACCACATCGTAGCCATTACCGCCTGCGCCACGCGCCGCCACAATCTTGTCATGCAGCGCTTCGTAAGGCACAAACTCCAGATTCACCTGTACGTCCGGATGGGCTTTCTGGAACTCCTGCGTCATGGCGCGGATATCATTTTCGCTGTACGCCGCCTGAGTCATGAACAACGCATTAAGCGTGGTCGCTGCTGCTGCGTGACCGGCACTGGCGAGTAAAACCGCGATGGCACAGCCTTTCAATGTGGTCGAGAACCGGGTTTTCATAACATTTTCCGCCTTGATGCAAGAAGAGGGTGTTTAATTAAATCAATTTGATTGATTTAATTACGCGCACAGGTTGTCAGATTGCTGCGGCTGACATCGGTAAGCTTAAGCAAGTGACGTGCCAGGGCATAAATCGTGTTGCCGCTGCACACTACTTTGCACAGATTTTTGCCGCTGTCAGGTAAACAGGTTGTAAAATGTGCCGACGATCATAGATATTGATGCGCGGTCAGTCGCGGGTGAGGAGAGGGAAGCAGCATGAAAACATCGGGAACCAATCTGGAGCATGCACGCGCGCACAATCGACGCGTGATCATCGAAGCGATCCGCCTGCACGGCGAACTGACGCGGGCTGAGCTGGCCCGCCTGACGGCGCTCACCCCGCAAACCGTGTCGAATATCGTCGCTGAACTGGAAGAGGCGGAACTGCTCTCTAGCCGTCAACCGCGCAAGCAGGGGCGCGGACAACCTGCGATTCCCGTCACGCTGAATCCTGCCAGTGCCTTCTCCATCGGTATTCATCTGGATCACCAAACGCTGTTGATTGTGCTGGTGGATCTCACCGGTGAAATTCACTTCCGCCGCCTTATGCTGGTGCAAAAGCCCCAACCCGATGCCACTTTAGCGCGCATTGCGGAAGTGCTGACCGAGATGAAAACCCAGTTGGGTGCCCGCTGGCAGAAAGTGCTGGGCATTGGCGTGGTGATGCCGGGCCCGTTTGGCGTAGAGGGCATCTCTTCGGTTGGGCCGACCACGCTGCACGGTTGGGAACAGGTGGATATTGAAGCGCGGCTGGGCGAACTGAGTCATTTGCCAGTGACGCTGGAGAACGATGCCACCGTCGCGGCGATCGGCGAGCGCTTTCATGGCGTGGCGCGTCAACTGAATTCCTTTATCTATCTCTACATTGGTACCGGCTTGGGCGCGGGTATTCTGATGGATGGTCATGTTTACAGTGGTCATGCACATAACGCCGGTGAAATTGGTCACGTGGTGGTGGAACCGGGTGGACGCGAATGTTATTGCGGCAATCAGGGTTGTCTGGAGCGCTATGTCTCTTTACAGGCCGCCTATGAGTTTTGTGGTCTGGACCCGATGACCGCACTGCCGGAAGATTTACTGCAGGTCGATGCGGCGCTGTTCGATCGCTGGATCGATACCATGCTGACGCCACTGCGTCAGGCCATCAATATGCTGGAGTGCATTTTTGATGCGGAGAGCGTGATCATCGGCGGCATGATGCCAGCGGCACTGCTGGATAAGATCATTCAACGCTTGCCTCCGCTTTATCAGTCGGTGCGCGGGCGCTATTTGACCGGCTCACGCTTGAAAACCGGCATGACCGGCAGTGATACCGCAGCACTTGGCGCAGCGGCGCTGCCGATCTTTGACGAGTTTAACCCGCAGTTTCAGGTGTTGATGAAGTAGTTGAAGACGGGCGGCCAACAGCTGCGTCCTACGATGATCGTGCGTGGTTTATGATTGTCATAAATGGCGACCCTACGATGATTGTGTGCGGTATTGGCTGCCGCAGATGGTGCGCGATAGGGTGACGTTTTGCTGTTTTCGTAGGGTGCGCATTTATGCGCACTTGCCCAAAAATGCACGCAACTTACTCTGTTCGCGCCCGTTGTCATCGATGTTTGCAGGCGACAACCATGCTTTTAATGCGCGCTCAACCTGCGGCCATTCACTGTCTATCATCGAAAGCCAATCGGTATCGCGATTGCGCTGTTTGCGTGTCATGGCCTGACGAAAACGCCCTTCAAAGGTAAAGCCAAGACGCTCTGCTGCGCGACGAGAGGCAAGGTTGGTGGAATCACAGCGCCATGCCACGCGACGATAGCCCATTTGAAACGCCTGCTGAAGCAGCAGAAAGATCGCCTCACTGCCCAGCACATTGCGCTGCATCAGGGGTGACCAGGTGACATGCCCAATCTCAATCGCACCATTTTGTCCGTCAATATTGGCGAAACACACGGCACCCACCGCCTGCTGGCTGCGATGATCGATCACCACATAGCTGACCAATCCGCTGTCATGGCATTTGCCGCTAATCCACGCTTGCATCTCAGCCAGTGACGTCGGCTTAGTCGCACCCAACCACGTCCAGTCACGATCGTCTGGTGCCAGGGAAAAAGCGCTAAACAGGGCGGGGGTATGGGAGATATGAAGCGGTGCAAGAGTACAGAATCGCCCTTTCAGCGTCTCGGCGGGCGGAACGTCCACTGGCTGCCAGCCCGGCAGGGCAAATCCCACTGGCTGACCGTATTGATTCAGTTGCGTCATCGTCTCTCCTTGGCGTGGTTATTGAAGGGTAGGATCAGAGATAAGCATATGATGTATTAATCAGTTTATAACCAGAAAATTGTCGGGCGATTTAAAATCTTTTTTACGCATGACAGTAATGACATTTTGTACAACCCATAATTTCCCTAATTGGCGGTCATGAGTGATAGCGCAGGGGAAATGCAAGTGTGTTTTATTGCATTTTAATACAAAGCGTGTTCCTTCCTCGTAATCTAAAATAGTAGTGAGATGGCGCTCAATGAATGATTGAAAAACTTTATTCAGTTCATTCAAGGTAATCGGTGGATTATTTCTCGGGTCATTTAAGCGTTCAAATGCGGCATGGAAAGTAAAATGAATTCTGGCGCAGTCCTCAGCGAGGATGTCATTGATATCAGCTTGTAAATCGAGAAGTTGTTGTTCCGTGATGATCATAATGCTGTGCAGCAACCTCGCTCAGTTTCCTGTTGAGCTCTTCATTTGATAATGCATGAACAGTGGCGATGTGGGTGCTAAAACTTAACGTTCCCATTCTGACATCGAACTCTTCATTATCAAATGAATCGACAAAGACAGCGTTACCGCTTTCGGCATCAAAAAACGAGGCGTAATTCTGTTCTATTTGCATGTCAAATTTAAACATACAGACTCCCTATCAAAAAAATGCTCTTCGATTATAGATGACGGAAATTGCACCTTCTATTGAAATTTAACGGCAAGCCAATAAAAAATCTGCAGTCATCTTATCACCCGCTGAAGAATGCGCAATAGTAAACGAGTGGATTTATAAAAATATTATCATTTTAAATCAATGCATTACATCATCTCGTAATAGGGTTTGAAGGCTCTAACATGAAATGGTGCAAGTCGCTTTTTCTGACTTTCAGGAGGTTAGCCGTGACTCGTAACCGCTTCATTGCATTGTAAGAGAAAGCGATGGCTAATTTTTAAAATCGTGTAACCTTTACAAGATGTTGCGCCGAAATTAGCGAACTTATATAACAGGTTTATGAGGTGATTACTCTATTAATCAATAGATTGCCGTACCCGTAGCGGCGAAATTTATTGCGCGTTGAGTATAGGCAATACGGTTTTAAAATCGCGCGCAATAAGGCTTCAAATACGCGCGATAATGGTGGATGGATATTGTAGGGGGCGCATTGATGCGCATCGGGTAGACAGGAGCAAGAATGCAGGCGAATTTACGCGAAGCAGCAGTCAAAAACGTTGAAATGGGCAGTAACGTGACCATCTACCAGCCCAGCAATATCTATGGCTGTACTCTGCATGATGACGTGTTTATCGGTCCGTTTGTTGAAATCCAGGCACATACCGTGATTGGCCGTGGTAGCAAGGTGCAATCACACACGTTTGTCTGTGAGTATGTCACGGTCGGGGAAAACTGCTTTATCGGCCACGGTGTGATGTTCGCCAACGACATGTTTCGCGACGGCAAACCCAATGCTGACAGCGCAAGTTGGGGGCGCATCCGTATAGGAAATGACGTGTCGATTGGCAGTGGCGCGACCATCCTGGCCGTGACCATCTGCGACGGCGCGGTGATCGGGGCTGGTAGTGTGGTGACCAAAGATATTACCCAGAAAGGCGTTTACGCCGGAAACCCGGCGCGGCTGTTACGCCTGCTCTAACTCTCCATCACCCAATGGCCCGCGCTCACCTCACGATACCGTCGCGCTTCGGGCACAAATCCCAGCGGACGCACCGGGCTTTTCAGTTCACTGACGTCGAGATGGCGTTTGAGATGGCGGCGTGAGGGATCGGGCAAAGGCACCGATGACAGCAACTTGCGCGTGTAGTCATGCTGTGGATTTTCAAAGATGGCGGCGCGCGGGCCAATCTCGACGATCTCACCTAATAGCATGACCGCCACGCGATGGCTAATGCGTTCAACCACCGCCATATCGTGCGAAATAAACAGATACGACAGACCCAGACTGCTTTGCAGGTCGAGCAACAGATTGATGATCTGCGCTTTGACCGTGACATCCAAGGCAGAGACGGACTCATCGGCGATGATCATTTTAGGATCGAGCATCAAAGCCCGCGCGATACAGATACGCTGGCGCTGACCGCCGGAAAATTCATGGGGGTAGCGTTTCATCATCGCAGTCGATAAACCCACGCGTTCCATCAACTCAGCGGCCTTTTGCTGTGCGGCCTGTTTGCTGCCGAGTTGGTGCTGGAGGTACGGCTCAGTCAGCGCCTCTAGCACCGACATACGCGGATTAAGGCTGGCAAACGGATCCTGAAAAATCATCTGCATGGCACAGCGCAGTTGGCGCAGTTCCTGATGCGATAAATTCAGCACGTCATAACCGTCGAAAGCGACTTCACCCGCATCGGCTTTCACCAGACGGGTGAGGGATCGCCCCGTGGTGGATTTGCCACAGCCGGACTCACCCACCAGAGATAAGGTTTCGCCGGGCATCAAATCAAAGGAGATGTTTTCCACCGCGTGCACCGCGCCGGTTTTGCGGCTGAACAGCCCTTCATGGATGCTGAAACGGGTACTGAGATTTTTGACCGACAGCAACGGTTGCGAGGTGTCGGGGCGTGCGGGCTGTGGCGCGCTATTATCGCCTTTTAACACAAATTTCTGTGGACCCGCGATGCCACGCATTGCGCCGAGCTGCGGCACAGTGGCGATTAACGTACGCGTATAGTCCGCAGCGGGGGCGGAGAAAATATCCGCTGTGCTGCCGGTTTCCATCACATCGCCCTGGTACATCACCAGGGTGCGATCGGCCACTTCCGCCACCACACCCATATCATGAGTGATAAACAGCACGGCGGTGCCTTCTTCCTCTTGCAGTGTTTTAATCAGGTCAAGAATCTGCCCTTGAATGGTGACATCCAGCGCGGTAGTGGGTTCATCGGCAATCAGCAGTTTTGGCCTTAATGCCAGCGCCATAGCAATCATCACACGCTGGCGCATTCCGCCCGAAAAATGATGTGGATAATCGTCAAAGCGTTTGGCCGCATTGGGAATGCGCACCTTTTCCAGCAGGCGGATGGTCTCTTCACGCGCCGCGCGTTTACTGATATTGCGATGGTTAATCAGCGCTTCGGCAATTTGATTACCGATAGTGAAAGAGGGATTGAGGCTGGTCATCGGCTCCTGAAAAATCATCGCCACCGCGTTGCCGCGAATGTCCCGCATCGCTTTTTCACTCAGACTCAACAGGTCAACGCCGTTCAGCATTACTCTGCCGGTCACGCGTGCGTGGCGCATATTCAGCAGGCGCATGATCGCCATTGAGGTGACGCTTTTGCCTGAGCCTGATTCTCCGACAATCGCCAGCGTCTCACCGGCGTTAATGGTCAGCGAAACGTTCCTGACCACCTCGCGCCAGCGATCGTCGTGACGAAAGGCAACGGTGAGGTTTTCTACCTGCAATACCGGTTGCTGACTCATTTTGCCGCCACAAAGCGAGCCGAGCGGGTGCTGACTGGCAGGAAGTCGAAGTCGGTATCAAACGGGTAGGCGGGTTGCAGTTTACGTTTGCGCTCCAGGCGTTCCACGTACTGATCTACCACCCCTTCTGACAGTGCCATCAGATTAGGATTGGCCAGCGGGGCTAACTCGGGTGACAGATAACCCGATTTCACCACCACAATTTTGGCCTGAGCGGGATGCAGACCCAGCAGTTCAAAATCAGCAATGTTGTGATAAGGACGACGACGATCGGCCACCACGACCGTGATATCGCCGGTTTTCAGCAGCGCCTGTTTCGCCAGTGAGCGGGGATCGTCACTCAACAACAACACTTCAAATTCCGCACTGACTTTACCGCCAGCGGGATCGAGAGTCGCGCCCACCGTCAGGTGCTGTTTTGCCCCGACACCGGCAGCAAAAGCCGCTTCGGTAGCCGGTTTATCAGTGATGCCTGCGACGATCACGCCTTGTGCACCCTGGCGAATCAACTCCGCCAGCATATTAGCGCGATCGCCCACGCCGCCTCCGGTTGGGTTATCGCCCGAATCAGCGAGGATCACGGGCGCAGTTTCACTGGCTATCGCCATGGCGACGCACGCTTCCGTGCTGCCTGTCACACAACCGAAGCAGAATTCATCACGCGCTTGCCAGTAAGCCAGTGCCAGCTTTGCTGCCTGCTCCGAGAGCACATCGGCGTCGGTGCCGGTCATGATCGCGGCAGCCGTGGCGCGAGGCTCATCGGCCCAGACATATCCGACCATCAGTGACGCATCCCAGATGTGTTCCAGGTCGTTGATGTCCGGCAAGCGCGCATACAGACTTTTTGCCGGCTCGTCTTCGGTACTGGTACGTTCACCCGGCAGCACCACCGGAATGGGTGCCCATACCACGCCCGGTTTGACGCCGGTTTGCAGGCTTTTCACCAGCATCGATACCGAACGGCGCATGGTCTCTTCCACATCGATGTGCGGGGCGGTGCGATAGGTGGAGAACATGTCGATGGCATCGATGATGCGCTGCGTGACGTTACCGTGCAGATCATAGCTCACGGTAATAGGGCAATCCGGCCCCACCAGTTCACGCGTGGCGCTGATCCAGTCACCTTCGGCATCTTCCATGCCTTCGACATACACCGCACCGTGCATGGCGAGATACACACCGTCAACCGGCAGATGCGCTTGCAGGCGGGTGAGGAAATCCTGTTTGAAATCGTCGTAGGTAACGCGGGCAACGGGACCACCGGCGATGGCGCGCGCATGAAAGGTCGGCAGAAACTCCGCTTCGTAATCCTGCAAAAAGGCAAAGTACGGATTGGTCAGCAGATCCTGACCGCGCACGATACGGAAGTCGTCGGCATAGTTCAGCACCGGGTTATAGGTACTGCACTCCGTGTGAATGCCACCAAAAGCAATGCGCATACAGCCTCCGCTAGTCAGGTAATTGAATGATAAATCGATATGCCGCCACGCTGGCCGCTGCACGCGCCCAGCTCTCGGTATGAATTTCGATGGTAGAAATCGGTGTCTTGCCCATCATGGATGGCAACACGTGGGTGTCTATTGATTGCATCACCACGGTTTTAAGCAGGCCGTCGAAAGCCTGAGGTTGATGGGCGATGACAATCAGCTCAGGATCGTTCATCTGAATGATATTGGCGATGGCGAGGCCCAGCGCATGTCCTGCCTGGTGCAAAATGCTGATCGCCGCGCTGTTGCCTTTCACCGCCTGGGTTTCCAGCGCCGCAAGGGTGTGCGCGTCCAGCGACTTCTCCCGCGCGCTTTCGCGAATAGCGGTGAGCGAGGCGAGGGTGTCGAGGCAGCCGCGTTTACCGCAGCGGCAAGGGCGACCACCAGGTTCAATGGTGCAGTGAGCAATTTCACCCGCGCCGCCGTGTGCGCCGCGATGCAACTGGCCCTGGAAAAAGTGGGCTGATCCAATGCCGTCGCCGTGCGAAATCAGGGTGAAGTTGCGCGCTTTTTTCGCCACGCCAAAAATTTTCTCGCTGACCGCCAGTGCCTTGGCATCGTTCTCCAGCGATACGTCGAGACCCGTTTGCTGTTTAAGCATCTCAGCCAGCGGCACGTCCTTCCAGCCAAGCAGGGCGGACTGCACGCAAACAGCCTGATTTTCATCTACAAAGCCAGACAACGTCACACCTAAGCCAATCAGTTGGTCGGCTGAAATCTCTTGCTGTTTTATTAAGCCTGGAATAGCCGCAGCCAGGGCTGCACTCAGCTGTTGCGGATCAGGATTGAGCGCCATTTGGGTGCTGGCCAACACCAAGCCGTGCATGTCGATCAGCACCATCACAACCTGTTCACCCAGCAACGAGGCACCGAGGAAATAGGCGCTGTCAGCACGCATTTTAAGTAATACCGACGGACGCCCCTGACCGTTTGATTCTGGAATGCTCTCTTCCAGTAATCCGGCATTCAGCATCTCTTTAACCAGCGTGCTAATGGCGGCTTTGCTCAACTTCATGTTTTCCGCAATAGCGGTGCGGCTCAAGCCGTGTGAGGCAATAAGCAGGCGCAGAATTTGTTGCTGGTGGGCATTGAGCATTCAGTTTCTCACTGCAATAGCGATATGCCCTGACAATAATAAGGCTGAAAAACAAATTCAACGTTATTTAGTTAATTTTATGAACGCAGATCTAACTATAAGTAAAATATATGAACCAGCATCTTGGCTTTTGTTTAGAGAATGTGCCTTATATAGCGAGGTTATTTCACCGAACGTTTCAATGATTCATTGAGGGCCTTCATGGAAAGCACACTTAAGCATTTCAAGGTACTGACGCTGGCCGGTTGTATTGTGGCGTCGATGATGAGTTCCGCCGCACTGGCGAGTCAGTTGGTTATCATGCAGAACGAGCCTCCGCGTAGCATGGACCCCGGCAACCAAACGGCGACGTTCACCGGCACGGTGCTGGACCCGATGTACGAAGGCCTGACGCGTCTGGGTGATGACGGAAAAATTAATCCCGCGTTGGCACTGTCGTGGAGCGCGGACAGCAGCGGATTGCACTGGACCTTTAAGCTGCGTCCTAACGTGAAATTCCATGATGGCACGCCGTTTAATGCCGATGCAGTGGTGGAAAACTTCCAGCGCCATTTAGACACTAAACGCGGACTGGCGGGCAGCGGAAAAATCCGCACCTTTATTCAGGACGTGAAGAAAACCGATGATTTAACCGTTGAATTCCAGCTGAAAAAAATTAATCCGGCGTTTTTAACCGTGCTGGCATCCGGCCCTGGTTTAATGGTCAGCCCAACCGCCGATAAAGCGGGCAGCATCAACAATAAAGCTGACGGAACCGGGCCTTATAAGTTGGTGCAATATAAATCCGGCGAATACGTGCTGGAGCAGAAGAACAGCGATTATTGGGGCGAATCCAGCGGGCCTGATGAAATTAAATGGACGTGGAGCAGTGAGCCTTCCGTCATGAACATGGCGCTGCAGTCAGGCCAGGTAGATATTATTAACCCGGTGCCGCCGCAATTTGCCGGGATGTTGAAAAACAATCCCAACGTGAATTTGAAACAGTCACCGGGAGCAGCGGTGTTCTGGGTGGATCTCAATACGCAGAGCAAAGCACTGAGTGATGTGCGAGTGCGCCAGGCCCTTAACCTGGCAACCGACCAGACGGCGTTGGTGAAGGCGATTATGTTTGGTTATGCGCAACCGGCCAACTCCGAACTGGCACCCGTGGATGCCAACTACGACAAGAGTTTGCATGATTACCCGTATGATGTGCAGAAAGCCAAAGATCTGCTGAAAGCGGCAGGCTATGCCGATGGCTTTAGCATGTCGATTGCTGTGCAGGCACCGGATGCGCGTACCGCACAGGTGTTGCAGGGGATGTGGAGTAAAATCGGTGTAAAACTCAACGTGCGCCAGATGGAAAGCGGCGTCTGGACCAAAGCCGCCTTTGCGGACGCCAAAGAGAAAGCCCAGCAGGGTACCGATGCGGTGCTGGCTTCATGGTCATCGGGTCTGTATGGCTCTGACTTGCAACTGCGCCCGCTCTATCACACCGCCAGCTTTGCGCCAGGTGGGGCGAATCTGGGCTTCTTCAGCGACAAGAAAACCGATGATTTAATCGATACCGCTGCCTCTACCCTTGACGATGCGAAACGCAAAGATCTCTATTTCCAGGCACAGAAACAGATCAGCGCATTAGCGCCGCAGGTGTTGCTGTTCTATCAGGACGATCTTTACGCCTCGCGTAAAAATATCAGCGGCGTCACTATGCAGCCCGGCGGACAGATTGTGGTTCGTGATGCGGTGAAGAACTGATCGATGAAAGCGTACGTTGCGAAGAAGGTGCTCTCGCTGCCGCTGATTATTTTCGGCGTCTCGATCATCGTGTTCATCGCCATCCGCGCGTTGCCGGGCGATCCGGCACGCCTGATGGCGGGGCCGGAAGCGCCACAGGAAGCGGTAGACAATATGCGCATCCGGTTGGGGCTGGATCAGCCACTGCCGCTGCAATACGTCAAGTTCGCCACCGACGCTTTGCATGGCAATCTGGGTGAATCCTTACAGTCTCAGCGTCCGGTGATCACCGAAATCAGCGAACGACTGCCTTACACCCTATCGCTGGCGGCGCTGGCGTATTTGCTGGCGATTGCCATTGGTGTGCCCGCAGGGATGACCGGTGCTATTTATCGCCAACGCATTCCCGATCAAATCGTCATGGTGCTCACCATCGCCGGGGCCTCCATCGCCAACTTCTGGCTGGCGCTGTTAGCGATGAACTATTTTGCGGTGGAGTTGGGTTGGCTGCCGCTGTTAGGGGCGGACTCATGGAAAAACTACGTGATGCCCACCGTCACGCTGGCGATTTTGCCGATGGCGATGATTGCCCGCATGACGCGTTCCAGCATGCTGGATGTGCTGAGCCAGGACTACATCCGCACCGCCAAGGCCAAAGGGTTACCTTCCGCCAGCATTCACTGGAAACACGCGCTGCGTAATGCGCTGATCCCGATCGTCACCATAGTGGCGCTCAACTTCGGCAGCCTGATTGGCGGCGCGGTGGTAACGGAATCGGTGTTTAACTGGCCCGGTATTGGTCGTCTGCTGGTGGACTCGGTGAAATACCGTGACTATCCGGTGATTCAGGGCGTCACGCTGGTGGCGGTGACAGGCGTGGTGCTGATGAATTTGCTGGGTGAAATCCTGATTGGTCTGCTCAATCCAAAAATAAGGTTCGATTGATGAACAGCCTCGATACTTCGGTGCTGCCTGCGCGCTCGCGACACCGTCAAATGCTGCGCTTTCTGTTGCGTAACCCATCGATCGCCATCGGCGGCGGGCTGGTATTGTTGGTGGTGTTGGCGGCCGGGTTGGCACCGTTACTGACGCATTGGGATCCGGTGGAGCAGGATTTATTGAACACCTTGCAGGCCCCCTCGGCCGCACACTGGTTTGGTACAGATGACTACGGTCGGGACATCTTTTCCCGCGTGATTCACGGTGCGCGCATTACGTTATTTGAGGTCTGCCTGAGCGTGGCGATCTCGATGGTGATCGGCATTCCGCTCGGTATCATCTCCGGGTTGGCGGGCCGTAAAATCGATGCGCTGGTGATGTGGGTGATGGATATTATTTTCGCTTTTCCCGGCATTGTGCTGGCGATTCTGATCGTGAGTGTGCTCGGCGAAGGGCTGGCCAATATGTTAATCGCGATTTCATTGTTCTCAATTCCGGTGTACGCCCGTCTCAGTCGTAACCTGACGCTTGGCCTTAAGAATATGGAGTACATTGAGGCGGCGCACATGCTGGGCGTGCGCTATCCACGCATCATCACCCATTACATCTTACGTAACTCGATTGGCCCATTGATTGTGCAATCGACGCTGACGGCGGGTGCGGTGGTGCTGTCGGCGGCCAGTTTGTCTTTTCTGGGTTTAGGGGTGCAACCGCCGATGCCAGAGTGGGGCACCATGATGAGCGATGGGCGTAACTTTCTTGGCCTGAATATTTACGTATCGCTGTTCCCCGGACTGGCGATATTGATTACGGTGCTGGGCTTTAATGTGCTGGGCGACGGCCTGCGCGATGTCATGGATAAACGTTTATGAGTACAACACCGGCAGTGATCTGCCTCGATCTCGGTGGTTCGTTCGTCAAGCTGGGCGTGATGGATGCGCAGCAGCAGTTAACGATCCTCGATCAGCAAAAAATTCCCGCGCACAGTTGGTCAGATTTTACCGCACTGATTGTTCGCATGATTGCGGAACATCACGCGCATTTCTGCATCAATTCTCCGCTGGCGATCTCCACCGCGGGCATTGTGGCACCGGACACAGGTGAGATGTTTGCCAGCAATATTCCGGCTTTTCATCAGCGTAATCTCAGCCAGTCGCTGGGCGATTCGTTACAACGTAACGTTATTGTGCACAATGATGCTGACTGCTTCACTTATGCCGAAGCGCTGGCTGGCGTGGGCAAAGGGCACAAAGTGGTGTTTGGTGCCATTCTTGGTTCCGGGGTGGGCGGTGGATTGGTGGCCGATGGGCGCATTATTACCGGACAGAATGGCCTGACCGGTGAGTGGGGCCATGGCCCCATTACTCAGACGGAGATTGAGATCGCGGGTGAAACCCTCCGTTTGCCACGCCAGACATGTCCGTGCGGGCAAAGGGGTTGTCTCGACAGTTATGGTGGTGCGCGTGGACTGGAGAATTTGCATCGTACATTGCATCAGGTGAACGCCAGCAGCGTCGATATCATCACGGGGTGGCAGCAGCAGGAAGCCCAGTCAGCGCTTACGATTCAGGTGTGGTTGCAACTGGTGAGCCAGCCGCTGGCGTACACCATTAATATCACTGGCGCATCGCTGGTGGCGGTCGGCGGCGGGTTGGCCTCGGTGACGCCGTTGATCAATGCGCTGAATGACCAAGTGCAACGTTATGTGCTGCGCAGTACGCAGCACCCGTTAGTGGTGCCAGGTGCGTTTGCCCACCATGGTGGAATGATGGGGGCAGCATTGTTGGCCCAACAACGATAACCGCCCGGTGCGCATCAATGCGCACCCTACGATAAACGGTATCCTTTCAGGTCGGGTCGCCATTTATGGCGACCGCAAAGAATTAATTAGCCGCCACATAATTGTCTGTCATTCAATTCACCCCTAAATCAGTTATCATATGCCGCTTAATCCTTTCAGGCAGACGATGGCGTGACCACGATCTGCACTGAATTCTTCACCTGCGTTTCTGGAAAAACATGTCATCTGTTCAACCCCCACTTAATCAGTTGCCGGACGAGGCATCGCTGCCGCGCGCCAGCGTGCTGAAAGCGCTGTTTGCGCTCGGCACGGGTGGCTTTGCCATTGGTACCGGCGAGTTTGTCATCATGGGCTTGCTGCCTGATGCAGCTAAAGGGCTCAACGTTTCGATTCCTTCAGCGGGCCATTTGATCAGTATTTACGCGCTGGGCGTGGTGATTGGTGCGCCGCTGTTAGCCATACTGGGTGCGCGCGCCTCACGCCGTAACTTCCTGATGACTTTGATGGGCCTGTTTGCGGCAGGCAATCTGCTGAGTTCCATCGCGCCGGGTTACTACTCAATGCTGCTGGCGCGTTTTCTCGCCGGTTTCCCGCATGGCACCTTTTTCGGTGTCGCCGCCTTGGTAGCCGCCGGATTAGTTGAGCGCAAAAAGCGCGCGCAGGCGGTGTCGATGGTGCTGTTTGGGTTGACCATCGCCAACCTGCTCGGCGTGCCTGCGGTGACCGCGATTGGTCAGATATTTGGCTGGCGTGAAGCCTTTGCGATTGTCGGGGTACTGGCGCTGTTGACGTTGGTACTGGTCGGCATGTGGGTGCCAAATGTCGCCGGTGACAAACTGGCCAGCCCGCTGCGAGAGCTTTCCGCACTGACGCGTAAGCAGGTGCTGTTGACGCTGGCGATTGGTGCCATCGGCAGTGGTGGTCTGTTCTCAGTATTCAGCTACGTCAAGCCAACGCTAACCGAACTGGCACAAATGCCGGTGAGTTGGATCCCGGCGGTACTGGCGCTGTTTGGTTTCGGTATGATCATCGGCAACGTGGTGGGCGGAAAACTGGCCGATCGCGGTCTGGAGAAAACCATTCGTCTGGTGCTGATCTGGTCGGTACTGGTGCTGAGTGCTTTCGTGTTCACCGCACACTATGCGTTTGCGGGTTCGCTTAACGTGATGCTGGTTGGCACCATGGTCGCGCTGGCAAGCGTGCTGCAAATCCGTTTGATGGATGTGGCGGGCGATGCGCAAACCATGGCGGCAGCGCTCAACCATTCGGCGTTTAATCTGGCGAACGCCTTGGGCGCGTGGCTCGGTGGCGTGACCATCTCTGCCGGTCTCGGTTGGCAATCCACCGGCTGGGTCGGTGCGATCCTCGCGGTGTTTGGCTTGCTGATCCACGGCATTGCGGTTCGCGATGCGCGCAGAAAGTCGATCACTTTTGCGCACGAAAGTGGCATCTAAGCTGGTGCGCATAAATGCGCACCCTACGGTTTAAGCTGTTGTAGGGGCGCCATTAATGGCGCCCTGGTTTTCAAGCCCCCGCCAGTTTCTCCTGCAAAAACGTCATAAACACCCGGTTCACTTCGCTGCGTTGTCGATGCTGCGGATAGAGCGCATTCAGGTTTAGCGACGCGGGTTGCCACGCATCGAGCACTGTCATCAATTCACCACGGGCGATGGCCGGCGCGACAATAAACTCAGGCAATAGAATCAATCCCAGCCCCGCCACAGCGGCATCGCGCAGCATCTCTCCGTTATTACTGACCATCGGCCCCTGTACCGCCATCACTTTACGCTGGTCGCCGTTAAACAGCTCCCAACCGGTCTGGCTTTCGCGCCCATAGCGCAGGCAGGCGTGCTGCAACAGATCCTCGGGTTCACGCGGTGCGCCCGCGCCCTGAATATAGGACGGGCTGCCACAAATCACGCGGCGGAACACCCCCAAACGTTTGGCAATCAGGCTGGAATCGGGCAGGGTGCCAATACGAATCGCCATATCGAAACCTTCACCCACCATATCGACATAACGATCGGCCAGTTCCACCTGGAACTGCAATCCTGGATGTTGGCTGAGAAACTCGGCGATATAGGGTGACAGATGGCTGATGCCAAAAGACATCGGCACGCTAAGACGAAAGCTGCCCTGTAATACCTGCTGCCGCCCGGACACGGCCTGCTCGGCTTCCTGTATATCATCCAGAATACGCTGCGCGTGCTGGGCAAAGATCTGGCCGTTATCCGTTACGGATAATTTGCGCGTATTGCGATTCAGCAAGCGGGCACCGAGTGACTCCTCTAATGCAGCTATGCGGCGGCTGACATATTGCTTCGACAGCATTAACTGCTCGGCGGCGGCGGTAAAGTTACCGGCCTGAATCACGGCAACATAAATACGGAGATCTTCTATCTGCATATTGTCCACTCAAATGTGACAGTCATTGTCGTTTCAGCGCATTGTTGAGCGAATCAGTTTACGTATACTTATCCTCATTCGGAAGGGCAACCGCCAATCCACAGCACATTTGAGGAGCACACCATGATTGAACAACGTCTGTCAGAGCAACGCGGAGTGGGTGACCACGGTTGGCTGAACTCGCATCATACTTTTTCTTTCGCTAACTATTGGGATCCAAAACAGAGCGGTTTTTCTGATCTGCTGGTGATCAACGATGACCGCGTCGCGCCGGGTCGCGGTTTTGGTGCACATCCACACAACAACATGGAGATCATTTCCTATGTGCTGGAAGGCGCGCTGGAACATAAAGATTCCATGGGTACTGGTTCGGTTATCGTCCCTGGCGATGTGCAGTTGATGAGTGCCGGCAGCGGCGTGACGCACAGCGAGTTCAACCACTCAAAAAGTGATAACGTGCACTTCCTGCAGATTTGGATTGTGCCCGCCGAGCGCAATAGCCAGCCCGGCTATCAGCAGGTTTCAGTGGCTGAGAGTGACAAACGTGGCCAGCTGCGGTTGATCATCTCGCCAGAAGGGCAGAATGGTAGCTTGAGCGTGCGCCAGGATATCCGCATCTACGCGGGATTGTTTGATGGTGCAGAGCAGCAAACCTTCGAGTTAAGTGCCGACCGTTACGCCTATATTCATGTGGCTCGCGGCAGCATTGAAGTGAACGGCGTGAAGTTCAAAGAAGGTGACGGTGCGCGCGTGCGTAATGAAACTGCGCTGCAGTTCAGCAATGGCGATAATGCCGAAGTACTGCTGTTCGACCTGCGTCCACTGGAAGTGAATCATCCACAGCGCTAAGGGCTAAATCGTAGCGGCGCAATTCATTGCGCGCCTTTTTAAATCGCACGATAAATCGTGCCGCTACGAGCTGTGCGGGTTACGACAACAACGACTGCGGTGCCACCGGCTTTCCGCTCTTCAGCGATGCCAGCGCCGCATCCGCCAATAACAACGCCTGCAAGCCATCATTGCCGCTTGGGTAGTGGCCTTCACCTTTAGCTAAGGCTTCGATAAAGGTCGCTAACTCATTGCGATAAGCATCGGCGTAACGCTGCAGGAAGAAGTGCTGCGGTTTTTGTGCCACCACGCCATTAGCGACCGATTTCACCAACTGCGATTCTAGCTGGTTGGTGACCTGCAACATTCCTTCACTGCCGTGTACCTCAATACGCTGATCGTAACCGTAGCTGGCGCGACGGCTGTTGGTGATCACTGCCATCTTGCCACTGGCGCAGGTGAGCGTGACCACAGCGGTGTCCACATCACCCAACGCCTTGATATCCGGGTCTGTCAGTGCTGCGGCACTGGCGTATACCGATACCGGCTCTTCATTCAGCAACCAGCGCGCCATATCAAAGTCATGAATCGTCATGTCGCGGAACAAACCGCCTGAGACTTTGACATAGTCGGCAGGTGGTGCACCCGGATCGCGTGAACTGATGGTGACCAACTCCGTCTCACCGATTTCACCGTCACGCAGGCAGGCCTGCAAATGCGCCATGCTCGGATCGAAACGACGGTTAAAACCAATCATCAACGGCACACCCGCATCACGCACTGTGGCTAAGCACTTCTCGACGCGCGCCAGGCTTAAGTCCACCGGCTTCTCACAAAAGATGGCTTTTTTGGCGCGCGCGGCGGCTTCAATCAAATCAGCGTGGGTGTTAGTGGCGCTGCAAATCGCCACCAGATCAATAGAACTGTCTGCCAGAATAGTGTCCAGATCCGCCACGGTGGCACCGTATTTTTCAGCCAGCGCGTTGGCAGCAGGCGCGTAGACATCCATCACGTAAGCAAGACGACATTGCGGATGCGCAGCAATATTCCCGGCGTGAATCTGACCAATACGACCAGCACCTAACAGAGCAACTTTGAGCATTTTATATTTCCTTTGAGGGCAACAGGTGATGGCGCTATTAATCGATTTTGCCTGCTGTTAAGTCAAAACAAAGCCGAAAAAGGAGAGTGAAAAGATGAGGTCGATCACATGGATATTTGATGTTTAACACCTCAGAAACTAAGTATTGATTGAAATTCATAGTGTTATATCAATTTGATTTGTATCAACTTATCGGGATATTGTTTGCCTATCGAGGTGGAAGACATCAGGAATCGTCATGACGCAACACAACTGGAAATCGCCTTCCATTAAGCACATTGCGCAGGAAGCGGACGTCAGCCCGGCTACGGTGGACCGGGTACTCAATGGACGTGAAGGCGTACGCGAGGTAACGCGTAAAAAAGTCGAAAGCGCTATGGCGCGGTTGGGCATGCTTGCCGGAGAGGAGAGCCGCAATGCAGGCGTACAGTGCGTGGCTATTCTGTGTGAGTCTGGCACCAGCTTCCTCGGGCATCTGGAGCGTCAGGCGCGCGCGGTGATGGCGGAACGACCGCAGTTGCGCATCAGCATTGATACTTTACCGAGTGCCCAGTTCAATGCTGAACGTTTCAGTCAGCTGATTGAACGCCGCGCCGCTGAGGTGAGCGGTATCATTCTGGTTTGTCGCGATGATGTGAAGATCAATCGTGCGGTCAAAGCCGCCATCGCTGACGGCGTGCAGGTGATTTGTCTCACCAGCGATCTGCCCAACTCTCGCCGTACTGCATACGTCGGCATCGATCAAATCGCCTCGGGTGCGACGGCGGGCTGGTTTATGGGCCGCATGTTGCCGCCACAGCAGCCAGGTAACATTCTGCTGATCTGCAGCTCGACCTATCGCACGCAAGAGGAGCGTGAAATTGGCTTCCGCCGCGTGTTACGCGAAGCCTTCCCGTGGCTAACGATTCGCGATCGCGTCAACATCAATGACGAAGCGGAGACCGCCTGGCACAGCGTAAAAAAATGGCTCGACGAGGGGAAACCGATGGCGGGCATTTACAATACCGCCGGGGGAAATGAAGGGGTGGCAAAAGCGCTGGAAGCTTACGGCGTGCAGGATCAGGTGGTCTTTATCGGTCACGAACTTAGCGAGTCCAGCCGTGTGCTGCTGGAACGTGGCGTAATGGATATGGTGTTGGGTCATGATATGCGACGCGAGATCGAGCAGTGTCTGGCGATATTCAACCAGCCAATCAGTGAACGGTCAGTCAATGACATCAAAACCCCGCTGTTGATTTATCACCGCTATTCTTATTTTGCCTGAGTGTGATGAGCGGTGAACCATGCTGGCTACTTTAGTGCTGTTTGGTCGTCATAAATGGCGAGCCTGCGACGAACTTGCTCGTTGTATGTGCGGTGCAACGATATTGCGCACTGCAACTATCTCAGACCCAACAATTTTTGACCTAAATTATCATTTAGAGCTATTCCCACACTGAATAATGGGATTTCGTTCAAATCCTGATAACAGTTTTGCAACTTAGTCGTTAGGATAGCGCCGTTCGGCTTACTCCTCTTTTCTTAGCATCAGGTAACCCCATGAAACGACATTTTGCACCCGAAACCGTTTCTGTCAGTAAAAATGGAACCGGTTCCACTCGCAGGGAATTCCTGCTGGCCACGCTTGGCTTAACCGTGACGGGCGCAGTCGCCGCCCTGCCAGGACGGGCACTGGCCGCTGGCGTGATTCACGCCAGTGACGCGGTGAAACAGTTTGTTCGCGTCTCGCAAGCCATCACTGAACACCAGCATCTGGATGTGGCGCTGGCAGCACGTTTTTACGAGGTGATGGCAACGCGTGACACGCAGTTTGTCCCGCGACTGGCGCAACTCACGACCTTGATAACCCCGCAAATCAGCGCGCAGGATTTTCTGGCCAAGGCCAGCAGCGCGGGGCTGCACGATTTCCTCTATCAAATCGTCACCGCCTGGTACACCGGCACGGTAGGGGATGACTATCACGGCACCCTGGTGGCTTACAAACAGGCGCTGATGTATCAGACGGTCAGCGATGGTCTGGTGGTGCCGACCTACTGCGGCAACGGCCCGATCTGGTGGACCGCACCGGTACCGGATGAGCACAACGGTCATCTCGAACAGCTGTAATTTCCTCAAAAATAAAACGACGAAAAATCATGAAAAAACCAACGTTTACTGCGCAGGGTGATGCCTCCGCAGATATTGTGATTGTGGGCTCAGGTGTGGTCGGTGGTTTGATGGCGAACGAACTCGTCAGCCAGGGCTACTCGGTGCTGGTACTGGAAGCAGGTTTACGTATAGATCGTGCGCAAGCGGTCGAAAACTGGCGCAACATGCCGTTCGCCAATCGCGCCGGGTCAGATTTTCAGGGATTGTACCCGCAATCCAAATTTGCCCCTGCGCCGCTGTATTTCCCGCCAAACAACTATGTCAACGTCACGGGACCGAATGCCTCCAGTTTCCAGCAGGGTTACCTCCGTACCGTGGGCGGCACCACCTGGCACTGGGCGGCATCGTGCTGGCGTCATCATCCCAGCGATTTCGTGATGCAGTCCAAATACGGTGTCGGGCGTGACTGGCCGATAAGCTATGACGAACTGGAGCCCTGGTATTGCCGGGCAGAAAACGAAATTGGCGTGGCGGGTCCGAATGACGTCAGCATGCAGTCGCCGACTGAACGTAGCCAGCCGTATCCGATGGATATGGTGCCGTTCGCGCACGGCGATAACTACTTCGCCAGCGTAGTGAATCCGCATGGCTATAACCTGGTGCCGATTCCTCAAGGGCGCAGCACGCGTCCGTGGGAAGGGCGTCCTACCTGCTGCGGCAACAATAACTGTCAGCCGATTTGCCCGATTGGCGCCATGTATAACGGCATTCACCACATCGAACGTGCTGAGCGTAACGGTGCAGTGGTGCTGGCCGAGGCGGTCGTCTACAAAATCGATACTGATGGCAATAACCGCATCACCGCCGTGCACTGGAAGGATGCTTCTGGCGCATCGCATAAGGCCAGCGGCAAAGCCTTCGCCCTGGCGTGTAACGGAATTGAAACCCCGCGTTTGCTGCTGCTGGCTGCTAACGGCGGCAATCCGAACGGCATCGCCAACGGTTCCGATATGGTGGGCCGCAACATGATGGATCACTCCGGTTTCCACTGTTCATTCCTCACCGAAGAGCCGGTGTGGCTGGGGCGTGGCCCGGCGCAGAGCAGCTGTATGGTGGGTTATCGCGATGGGGAGTTCCGTCGTGATTATTCCGCTAACAAAATGATTCTGAATAATATTTCTCGAGTGGTAGCCGCCACCCAGCAGGCGCTGAAGAAAGGGCTGGTGGGCAAAGCGCTGGATGAAGAGATTCGCTATCGCTCAGTACACAGCGTGGACATTTCCATCAGCCTGGAGCCACTGCCCGATCCAGAGAACCGTCTAACCCTGAGCAAAACGCGCAAAGATCCACATGGACTGGCCTGCCCGGATATCTACTACGACGTGGGGGATTACGTGCGCAAAGGCGCGGAAGTGTCGCACGAGCAGTTGGAGAAGATCGGCAAGTTGTTCAACGGCAAAGAGTTTGCCATCAGCAAAGGATTGAACGCCAACAACCATATCATGGGCGGCGTGATCATGGGCTCCAGCGGTAAGGATGCGGTGGTAGATGGCAACTGCCGTGCATTTGACCATGAAAACCTGTGGTTGCCGGGTGGCGGCGCGATTCCATCTGCCAGCGTGGTGAACAGCACGTTGACCATGGCAGCACTCGGCCTGAAAGCCGCACATGACATCAGCCTGCGCATGAAGGAGTTCGCATGAGAGCACTTCTGTTAGCCACGTTGATCGCCTGTGGCGCCCAGGCGGAACCGCTTGATGTGAGTTTGCTACATCAGGGCGAGCAGGTGGCCACTGCCGCGGACTGCCAGGCGTGCCACACCGCGCCGGGCAGCAAAACCGCTTACAGCGGTGGGTACGGTATCGCTTCGCCGATGGGCACGATTTACGCCACCAACATCACCCCGGACAGCAGCGGAATCGGTCACTACACTGAGGCGCAATTCTCGGATGCGGTACGTCACGGCGTGCGTGCGGATGGGGCACAACTCTACCCAGCAATGCCGTACACTTCGTACAGCATGATGACCGATAGCGACCTGCATGCGCTCTATTACTACATGATGCATGGCGTGAAAGCGCAGGCGCAACACAATCCAGAAACTGATTTGCCATTCCCGTTCAACCTGCGCTTTAGCATGCGCTTCTGGAACATGATGTTTGCCAACGACAAGATGTGGCAGAACGACGGCAGTAAAAGTGCCGAGTGGAATCGCGGTAACTATCTGGTGAACGGCCTGGCACACTGCAACACCTGCCACACGCCACGCGGTTTTATGATGCAGGAGCAGCAACATCAGCCGCTGGCGGGCGGGCCGCTGGGAAGCTGGTATGCGCCCAACATCACCTCGGATGCTATCAGCGGGATTGGTGGCTGGAGCGATGACGAACTGGTGCAGTATCTGAAAACCGGGCGCGCGCCAGGCAAAAATCAGGCGGCGGGCGGAATGGCGGAAGCGGTCGAGCACAGTTTGCAATATCTGCCGGACAGCGATCTGCGCGCGATTGCCACTTACCTGAAAGGCACAACGCCGATTCGCGATGACGGCGATACGCTCCCGGCGTTCAGCTACGGTGCGCCTTATGATGTGGAAAATAGTGTGCGCGGACGCAATCCAAATAACGCGAATCACTCGCTGGATAACGGTGCCGCGCTGTTTAGCGGCAACTGTGCCAGCTGTCATCAGCCGGATGGAGCGGGCAGCAGCAATCAGGCCTATCCTTCGCTGTTCCACAACACCGCAACCGGACTGCGCAATCCCAATAACCTGATTGCCGCCATCCTGTTTGGCGTACAGCGCGACACCGCTGACCATCAGGTGTTGATGCCCGGCTTCAGCTCACCGTCATACGTTGACAAACTGAACGATCAGCAAGTCGCGGACATCAGTAACTTCGTACTGGCGCATTACGGTAATGCCGCTGTGACGGTCACCGCAGGCGATGTGGCGTGGGTGCGGAAAGGGGGGCATCCGCCGCTGCTGGCGCGTCTGCAACCGCTGATGCTGCCGGGAATGATTGGCGCGATCATCATATTGCTGGCGGGAATTGCCGTCTGGCGTGTAATGCGCCGCAAGCGTGGGGCTCCCTAAAAGTCTCTGCGCTGTGGATAGCCTGAGGGTGCAGCAGAGGTGTCAGAGCATTAGACACAGTGGCCTTTTTGACAACCCGCACTGAAGCTAATGAGCTGGCTGGGGCCGCACCGGGGCAGGCATCCGCAGCGCTGAACGGAGAGAGTATGCCAGGAGAGCCCGCAGGACGCGGGCGAAAGGTGGCGCTGGAACATGGATGTTCCATCGGCACCGGTCCGTAAGGCAGACGAATGAAGCGAAGGTACCGCGTAGCGGTGCGAGGACCGCCAGCCCCGGTGCGGCTCCAGACGGCGTTATCGTCAGAAGCATTACGCGATTAACGGCGACCTCGATGAAAGCGTGTTACGCCTTCAAGTTACACCGTGCCTTTTTTATCACCTTTATTAATGAATCCTCCTCGCTTGAAGCTGCATTTCCGCGCTCAACAACCGTTATCACATTGATTTGTGCACTCTCGATCACGCCATAAGTAACACAGTTTCTTAACATTCATCCGAGTGATTAGGATCGCAATAATAATTCCCAAACTCTCTTTAATAAGAAGCCATTGAGCTTCTTACGTAGTGTTGCTTTAAGAGAGAGGGCGTTATGCACGAGAAAATCCCCGGAACACGTTGGTATCGCGTTATTGCCCCGATTCTGATTACTTGCATTATCTCGTTTATGGATCGCGTGAACATCAGTTTCGCGCTGCCTGGCGGCATGGATCAGGACCTGGCGATCACCAGCCAGATGGCCGGTATGGTCAGCGGCATCTTCTTTATTGGTTATCTGTTTTTACAGGTGCCGGGCGGGCGTATTGCGGTGAATGGCAGCGGTAAACGCTTTATCGCCTGGTCGCTGGTGGCGTGGATGGTGGTATCGATTGCTACTGGCTTTGTCACCAATCACTACCAACTGCTGGCATTGCGCTTTGTCCTCGGCATCTCCGAAGGGGGCATGCTGCCAGTGGTGTTAACCATGGTGAGCAACTGGTTCCCGGAAAAAGAGTTGGGGCGCGCCAATGCCTTCGTCATGATGTTTGCACCGCTTGGCGGCATGTTTACCGCACCGATCTCCGGTTACATCATTAATGCCCTCGACTGGCGCTGGCTGTTTATTATTGAAGGCTTGCTGTCTGCAGTCGTGCTATTGGTGTGGTGGCTGGTGATTGCTGACCGTCCTGAAGAGGCGCGTTGGTTACCTGCCCGTGAAAAGGCCTATTTGCTTGAGCAGTTAACCCGCGAGCGTGCAGCGCATCGCAGCATTGAACCGGTGAGCAAAGCGCCGCTAAGCGCCGTCTTCCGCAATTCAGGTCTGATGAAACTGGTCGCCCTGAACTTCTTCTATCAAACCGGTGATTACGGCTACACATTGTGGCTGCCCAGCATCCTGAAAAACCTGACCGGCAGCAATATGGCTGGCGTGGGCTTGTTAGCCGCGGTGCCCTTTGTGGCGACCATTCTCGGGATCTATGCCATCTCCTGGCTCAGCGATCGTACCGGAAAACGCCGCTTATGGGTGATGGTCTCGCTGTTCTGTTTTGCTGCCGCGCTGCTGGCCTCTGTGGTACTGCACAGCAATGTCGTGGCGTCCTACATCGCGCTGGTGGTATGTGGCTTCTTCCTGAAAGCCGCGACCAGTCCATTCTGGTCCATTCCTGGCCGTCTTGCTGCGCCTGAAGTGGCAGGCAGCGCGCGTGGGGTGATTAACGGGTTGGGTAACCTGGGTGGATTCTGCGGACCCTATTTGGTTGGCATCATGACGATGCTGTATGGGCAGAATGTGGCCGTATGCTGGCTGGCGGGATCGCTGGTGGTTGCAGGCATTATCACCGCATTGCTGCCACGCAACTGCGATATCAATCCTTCTGCGCCGCGTGAGGAGGGTATGGGTAAGCGATTGCTGAGTGTGAAGCATTAAGTGATTTTCCCCCAGCCGGATGCACGAATAAAGGGCATCCGGCTTTAATATATCAATGTCGCCTCTAAGCTATGACGCCCCCTCATTAATAATTGAAATTTTAGAATTTTAAGTAATGACTGCATTTATTTTAAATGACTGGAAGTGAAAGGTTATATAAACATTAAGACTGATATATGAGCGAATTAATACACTCCTAAACATGCCTGCATTAAAAGTTACGTAAGCTTTTCGCAAAGACAACGAAATTATAATGAAATAACCTTTATCCTGGGTGAGTTGCAGCGTATGTTTTACTGTGCACAGCAGCTAATCATTTAAAATAATTTCTAAGCGAAATAGCTTAGTCTAGGTATAAACGTGCCACTCAAAAACGCCAGGGTTTTCCATATCGGATTAACCTCGCTCATCATCTATTCTGATTGCCGGTTTACGACGCTTGGCTTGTCAGAAACCATGATGGCCAGGTTTCCACAACAGCATAAATGCAGCAGCATCATCATCGTTAATGCCTGCTCTACGACGCTGGAAGCAAAAGTATTGGATGTGTTCAGGTTAAGGAAGATCTACGGTAAGAGTGCCTATATTTTTGTGCTAACCAGCGATCCAGACAGCGCCGAGATATATCAAGGTATTCATTTCGTCTCAATGCACGCACCGATTAATGAATTAATGTGCTACATCATGAGCGCAGTGATAATGCATGATAAAGGTTCTGTGAAGCTTTCATTGCAAAGCATGCAGATCATTTATATGAAATCACTAGGCTTAGCGATTGAAGATATTGCGTTGTTGATGCAACGTAGTCGATCGACGATCAAAAATAACTTTTCCTACTGCAAGCGAAGACTGCACATTAAAAGTACATTCTCTGAACGTGCATTAATCTATATCGCCAAAGGCATTGTGACGAAATAATAAGGCTGAGTATGTCTGTCGTGAGTTTATTATCCTTAGTATTTATTTTGTGCGTGATTATTATTTATTCTGTCTACGCTATGGTCCACAGCAAAAAGAAAAAGCGCTTTCACAACCGCAGGAAAGTGGGAAGCGCGCGTTAATCTTGACATGAAACGCGCGCCTGAAATTTGGCGATAAGGAGAGCGTTCACCCAGAGCGCCTCCTTTGATACGCTGCTCATCAGGTCGTCAACAGGGCGCGCTTAAATGAAAAAATATGCGCACGTGCCGCATCGGCAGCACGTTGCGTATCACCGGATGCCAGCGCATCAATAATTTCGTTGTGTTCCGCGATCACCTCATCCATATGCACAACACTCGATAGCGTTGTTGCCCAAAATCGCTGTGCCTGCGCATGGATCACACTGAGAATGTCGGCAAGTCGGCTGTTTCCGGCGATATCCGCCAGCACCTGATGAAACTCACGGTCCAGCAACATCATCTTCTCTTTACTACGGGATTCGCTCGCCCGGGCAATTTGCTGATTCAGGTCACGCAACTGATCAATTTGCGACGCCAGCGCCTTTTGGCTGGCGAGTTCAACGCACAGCGTTTCGTTGACCAATCGCACTTCAATGAGCTCCAGCGCGTCGTCAATCGAAAGCGGGGCGACCATTACACCTTTACGGGGAATGATCTGCAGTAAACCCTCGGTTGCCAGACGATGAATGGCTTGGTTGATGGGCGTGCGCCCCATATCCAGATCATCCATGACCTGAGCCGTATTTAAATATTCACCGGGTTTGTAGCGTAGCGTGATGAGCTTGTGTCTGAACGCCAGATAGGCCTGTTCATTTAACGAAAGGCTCTTCTCCGGACTGGCTGGGTTCACATTTTCGGTCACTGACTCACTCATCACTACGTTCCTTTTTTTACCTTTGAGACATATTACACAAAAAAGTGGCATGAAAATCGCTAGTTTGAAATCACAGTGAAATCTCACAGTAATTTTTCAAACGGAGATCTTCTCATGCACCTGCAGTTCACAACAGGCGATAACGCCGCTACCACGCTAGATGTTGAGGTCAATCGTTTCATTGTCGCGGGTTGGGCAGGGCGCGACATGGATGCCGTCATGCACCATATCAGGGAACTTGAGGCGCTTGGCGTGCCCGCTCCTGGTGCAGTGCCGCTGTTCTATCGCGTAGCCACTAACCAACTCAGCCAGCAATCATCGCTGGAAGTGGTGGGCAATGAAACCTCCGGTGAGGCCGAGCCTTTCGTGTTCTTCCATCAGGGCGAATGGTGGGTTTCGTTAACCTCCGATCATACCGACCGCTATCTGGAAACCTTCAGCGTGGCGCTCTCCAAACAGGCGTGTATTAAACCGGTTGCCCGACATGCGTGGCGCATGAGCGAGGTTGCTGAACACTGGGACTCGCTGGAATTGACCTCGTGGATTCAGGAAGAGGGCGAATGGGTGATTTATCAGCAAGGTTCGCTGGCTTCACTGCTCACGCCGCAAGATCTGATGACACGATATCTGGAGGGTGAAGAGGCGCAAGAGGGCGTGGCGATGTCGTGTGGCACCCTGGGCGCTATTGGGGGGATTCGCCCAGCCAGTGAATTCCGTATGGCGCTGCACGATCCGGTGCTGAACCGCACGCTGGAACACGCTTACTGCACCGGCGCACTGCCGGTGGTGGCATAAGGAGTTCGCAGATGACCACACTATGGCAGGCCAGCCAGCAACTGCTGGTGGGTGATACGAGCCCAGAAACCTTCACTGCATCGGCGTTACTGGCGGCACAACATCCTGAAAAAGAGGGTGCGCGTGTTTTCACCCGACGCTATGCAGAACAAGCGGCACAGCAAGCTTCAGCAGCAGGCCAACGCTGGCAAGCACAGCAGGCACGCAGTGCCATTGATGGATTGCCCATCAGCATCAAAGATCTGTTCGATGTACAGGGCGAGGCCACCACGGCGGGTTCACGTCTGTTGCAGGACGCCCCCCCAGCGGCAGCGAACGCGAGCGTGGTTGAACGTCTACACAGGGCTGGTGCCGCGATTGTCGGCAAAACCAATATGACCGAATTTGCTTTCTCGGGGCTGGGCATCAACCCGCATTACCACACGCCAGCTAACCCGTGGCAGCGAGCGGAACAGCGTATCCCCGGCGGTTCGTCATCCGGTGCAGCGGTCGCGGTGGTTGATGGTATGTGCCTGGGTGCAATTGGAACGGATACCGGCGGTTCGGTGCGTATCCCTGCCGCGCTTTGTGGTCTTACCGGTTTCAAACCCACGGCAAACCGCATCAATCAGGCGGGCACATTACCGCTTTCTGCCTCTCTCGACAGCATTGGGGTGATCGCGCATGACGTTCGCAGCTGCTGGCTGCTCGACGGTGTGATTGCTGATGAGCCGCTGGCGTTACAGCAGGTGAATCTGCGTAATGCGCGCTTTGCGATACCGCAAACTCGCGTGCTGGATGGGTTGGACAGCGAAGTGGCGCAAGCCTGGGAAAGGGCAATCCATGCTCTCAGGCAAGCCGGTGCCACGCTGGTGGACATCCCGCTGCTTGAACTGAATGAGATGAACACCATGAACGCCCGTGGAGGTATTACAGCATATGAGGCGTGGCAGTGGCATCAACCAACGGCGCAGGCGCAGCCAGACGCTTATGACCCGCAAGTGCTGGTCCGCGTGCAGCGCGGCAGCCACCTGACGGAACAGGATGCCGCACAACTCTATCAGCAACGTGCAGACTGGCAGCAGCGTATCAACGCCGCATTGGCGAGATTTGATGCCGTGCTGATGCCGACCGTCCCCTGCATTGCGCCCACCATCGCATCCCTTGATGACGCGCAACAGTACATGGAGGTCAACGCGCTGATGTTACGCAACACCAGCGTGATCAATATGTTGGACGGCTGTGCCGTCTCCCTACCTTGCCATCAAACCGGTCGTGCGCCGGTTGGCCTAAGCCTTGCTTCTGTTCATGGTGATGATGCCCGCTTAATCAGCTGGTCACTTGCTGTGGAAACTGCCCTTAACTGGAGATCCTCATAATGACTCAACCCCACGGCATGCTGTTTGTCGCCACCAACATCGGCGCGGAAGATGAAGCGGACTTTAACCAGTGGTATGACGTTGAACACGTAGAGGAGCGCGTGGCGATCAGCGGCTTCTTGAGCGGCACACGTTACCAGGCGATCAACGCCGAACGTAAGTATTTAGGTTTGTACGAGACCGAATCGCTGGAGGCCTTCACCAGTGCGGATTATCACGCGGCATTCACACGCCAAACCACGTGGTCGGTGAAAAATCTGCAAAAGATGATTAATCCTATGCGCCGGGTCAGCACCGTCACGCACTGTCACGGTAAAGGCACGGGCAACAACCTGGCAGTTGTGACGCTAAAGGGTTTCGATAGCGCAGCGTTAACGGCATGGCAGCAGCAGATCAACCAAACGCCGGGCTATATCTCCTCCAGTTTGCTCACTCCGGATACTGAACTGAGTTCGCCATTGCCGATGGAGCCGAAAGAAGCACGCTCGATGTTGCCAATGCTGCTGATTCACTGCCGTGATGCACAAAGTTGTGACCAACTGGCGGCAACCGCTGCCGCCGCACTGGCGGGTGATGTTCAACGTTATGCCCTTGGCTGGCAGTTAACCAAACAGGAGTTGGCACATGGCTAATACAGATTCTTCGTTGCAGCAAACGGTGCGCGATAAGCGCAGCACCTCGAAAACCGGTCGCCTTGCGGCTGCCAGTTCTATCGGCACTGCGCTGGAATGGTATGACTTTACCGTTTACAACATCATGGCGGCGCTGGTGTTTAACCATGTGTTCTTCCCGAGCTTCGATCCTTTGGTCGGCACCATTCTGGCCTTCTCAACTTACGCAGTCGGCTATATTTCCCGACCGCTGGGTGGCTTTGTCTTTGGCCACTTAGGGGATGTGGCGGGCCGTAAAGCGGTGTTGATCATTACCCTGGTGATCATGGGTGTGACCACCGCGTTAATGGGCTTACTGCCCGGCTACGCGGTGTGGGGCGTGTGGAGTCCCATCTTGCTGGTGGCACTGCGTTTTGTGCAGGGGATTGCGCTGGGTGGTGAGTGGGCGGGTGCGGTTTTACTCTCGATGGAACACGGTGATGCCGATAAACGTGGCCGCAATGCCTCTTTTGCCCAGGTTGGGCCTTCCTGCGGAACGCTGATTGGCACCGGCTTTATCACGTTAGTTACCGTGTTAATGAGCGCCGAGCAGTTCCAGGCTTGGGGCTGGCGCATTCCGTTCCTGCTGAGCTTGCTGTTAGTGATGTTTGGTCTGTGGTTACGTCGCGGTGTCGAAGAGACGCCAACCTTTGTCGCGATGCAAGCGGCGGAGAAAACCACGCATACGCCTTTGAAAGAAGTTTTCATGAAGTACTCGAAACAACTGCTGATTGCGGGTGGTTCGCGCATCGGTTCAGATGTGCTCTACGCGCTGGTGGTGGTGTTTACCCTGACTTATGTCACCACGGTGCTGCAACTGCCGCGTCCGCTGGCGCTGATGGCTACCATGTTAGGCGCGATAGGCAATGCCATCACCGTACCGATGTTTGGTGCGTTGTCGGATAAGTGGGGTCGCCGTCCGGTGTATATCATCGGAGCGCTGCTGGCTATCGTCTGGTCATTTGTGTTCTTCGTATTGCTCGACAGCACACAACCGGTGCTGATTGTGCTGGCGGTGATCGGCGGCTTGTTGATCCACGCCATGATGTATGGCCCACAGGCGGCATTTGTCACCGAGCAGTTCCCGAGCCATGTGCGCTATGCCGGATCGTCACTGGCTTACACGCTGGCTGGTATTGTGGGCGGCGGTTTTGCGCCGCTGATCATCACCTCGCTGTTTAAAGAGATGGGCAGCACCGTGTGGGTATCGCTGTATGTCAGCCTTGCGCTGCTGATTACGCTGTTTGCGTTGTGGAAAGCGAAAGAGACGGCACATAGACCCCTATAAGCCTATAAATCATGGGCCTCTCATCTGGGGCCCATTTTTATTACCCACAAATTCCTTCACTAATCGTTGATCAACCGCAAACTTCCACACCTCCAATCATTACTCTCAGGCTAACGATCAACCCATCAGGTTGATTGATGCCTATGCCGTTGAAGACCACACTTTGCTGAGTTGACGTAATCATGAGATTCGCTCATTCAGGAGGTTAGTCATGTCATCAGGACAACAAGGGGCGCGGGTGTGGAACACGCGCCGCATGGAAAAACAGCGGCGGCAGGCGTCCTTGCCGGTGCAGGGCAAAGTGTTACCCACCGACCAAATGGTTGAGATGCTGGAAAAGCTGATTTCGCCAGGCGACCGGGTGGTGCTGGAAGGGAACAACCAGAAACAGGCCGATTTCCTCTCCCGCATGCTGGCTGAGGTCAACCCGCAAAAAGTGCATAACCTGCACATGATCATGCCCAGCGTCGGGCGCAGTGAACACCTCGATATCTTCGAGAAGGGCATTGCCCGCAAACTTGATTTCTCTTTCTCCGGCACGCAAAGCCTGCGCATTTCGCAGTTGCTGGAAGATGATCAGCTGGAAATCGGTGCCATTCACACTTACATCGAGCTCTACTCCCGTTTGTACGTCGATTTAGCGCCGAATGTCGCCCTGATCGCCGGGTACAAAGCCGACCGCAAAGGCAACCTCTATACCGGGCCGAGTACTGAAGACACGCCCGCACTGGTCGAAGCGGCCGCTTTCCACGACGGCATCGTGATTGCCCAGGTCAACGAACTGGTGGATGACGAGTGCGATTTACCGCGCGTCGATATCCCAGGTTCATGGATTGATTACGTGGTCGTCGCCGACAAACCCTTCTTTATCGAACCGCTGTTTACCCGCGATCCGCGTCTGATTAAGCAAGAACACATCTTGATGGCGATGATGGCGATTAAAGGCATCTACGCCGAGCATCAGGTGCAATCGCTCAATCAAGGTATTGGTTTCAATACGGCCGCCATCGAACTGCTGCTGCCGACCTACGGCGAACAGCTCGGTCTCAAAGGCAAAATCTGTAAGCACTGGACGCTGAACCCGCATCCGACGCTGATCCCGGCAATTGAGAGCGGCTGGGTGGAGAGCGTGCACTGCTTCGGTGGGGAGTTGGGCATGGAAGAGTATATCCGCGCCCGTCCGGACATCTTCTTTACCGGCGCTGACGGCTCAATGCGCTCTAACCGCGCCATGTGTCAGCTGGCGGGGCAGTACGCCGTGGATATGTTTATCGGCTCGACGCTGCAAATTGACGGCCTGGCCAACTCCTCCACCGTGACCCGTGGACGTCTCTCCGGCTTCGGTGGCGCACCGAATATGGGGCACGATCCGCACGGACGCCGCCATGCTACCGCCGCCTGGCTGGCGATGAAAAATGGCGAAGATGCCATGGAGCGTGGCCGCAAGCTGGTGGTACAGATGGTCGAAACCTTCCAGGCGGGGGTAAAACCCACCTTCGTGGAAAAACTCGACGCCATCGAGGTGGCGAAAAATGCCGGTATGCCGTTGGCACCCGTGATGATTTACGGCGATGACGTCACCCATGTGCTGACCGAAGAGGGCATTGCTTATCTCTATCGCGCACAGGATCTCGAAGAGCGCCGCGCGATGGTGGCGGCAGTGGCGGGGATTACCGATATCGGACTGGGCGTTGATGCCAGGCGCGTGGCTGAACTGCGCCGTAGCGGCAAGGTGGTGTTCCCGGAAGATCTCGGTATTCGCCGTGCCGATGCCACACGTTCGTTGCTGGCAGCCGGCAGCGTGGCTGACCTCGTTGAATGGTCTGACGGGCTTTACAACCCACCGGCAAAATTCCGGAGCTGGTAATGAAACGACTCGCGCCGCAATCGGTTGAAAGCCGTCTACATCAACTGGCGCAGCACGCCACTGATTGCCTGATTGAAGAGGTGAATCTGACGCCGAAACCGGGGCTGGTGGATCGTCGCGGCAGCGGTGCGCATCAGGATCTGACGCTGGCACTGATGGAGCGTTCGGCGCGCAGCCTGACCCCAACGTTTATGGCACTGGCGCAGCAGAGCTGGCTACGCCCGGCGGATGTGGCGCTGCGTGAAACCATTGGCCGTCTTGGGCGTGAAGGTGAACGCCAGATGATGGTTGCCACCGCCGGGGTGAATACCCATCGCGGGGCGATCTGGGCGCTGGGTCTGCTGGTCAGTGCGGCGGCGATGCAGGGCGGTTATGCCAGCAGTGAATCGCTGTGCGCGACCGCCGCAGAGCTGGCGCAGTTGCCTGACCGCGCGGCACCCAAAACCTTCAGCAAGGGGCTGCGTGCCGTCCATCGTTTTCAGGTGCCGGGCGCACGTGAAGAGGCACAGCAGGGCTTTCCCCACATCAGGCAATTGGCGTTGCCGCAGCTGTGGCGCAGCCGCCGTGCGGGTGCAGCGGAAAACGCCGCCCGCCTGGATGCACTGATGGCCATCATGACGTCGCTCAGCGACACCTGCGTCCTCAACCGTGCCGGTCTGGAAGGTATGCAAACCATGCAGCGTGGTGCCCATGCGGTGCTGCAAGCCGGTGGGTATGCCACCTCTGCAGGCCGCGCAGCATTAGAACAACTGGATAGCGCGATGCTGGCGCTGAATGCGTCGCCAGGCGGCGCGGCTGATTTACTCGCCGCCACGCTGTTTATCGACCGTTTGTCTGCATCGCCACTCATTGATTAAGAGGTTGCTATGGAAAAGATAACGTTAGCTTACCCGGCACGTCGCACGCTCAGCGGACAAGCGCTGGCGGGCGTGGTGGGATCGGGAGATATGGAAGTGCTGTACCGCGCAGACAGCAGTGCGTCACTCAATATCACCATCACCACTTCAGTGGACAACAGCAAGGCGCGCTGGGATGCGCTGTTTAGCCGCCTGGCAGAATTAACTGAACTGCCGGCAGGGCAATTGGTGATCCACGACTTTGGTGCCACGCCGGGTGTTGCCCGTATTCGCATCGAACAGGTCTTTGAGGAGGTGAATCATGCGTGATGACAGCAGCTTTATCGAACTGCGTGCCCGTCAGCGTGCGTTGGCATTGCTGGACAGCGGCAGCGCACGCGAACTGCTCGATCCCTTTGAAGGCGTGATGTCGCCGTGGCTGGAGAAACAGGGCATTGTGCCGCAGGCCGATGACGGCATGGTAGTGATGAAAGGCACGTTAAACGGCCAGTCCACCGTGGTGATTGCCATTGAAGGCACTTTCCAGGGCGGCAGCATGGGCGAAGTCTCCGGTGCGAAAATGGCCGGTGCGTTGGAGCTGGCGGCGGAAGACAACCGTAACGGTGTGCCAACACAAGCAATTCTGTGCCTGGAAACCGGGGGCGTGCGTTTGCAGGAAGCCAATCTCGGTCTGGCCGCTATTGCGGATATTCACGCCGCGATCGTCGATCTGCGCCAGTACACGCCGGTGATCGGCATTATCGCCGGCACCGTGGGCTGCTTTGGTGGCATGTCGATTGCCGCCGCGCTGTGCAGCCATTTGATTGTCACCCGAGAAGCGCGTCTGGGTCTGAACGGCCCGCAGGTGATCGAACAGGAGGCGGGAATTGATGAGTATGACTCGCGTAACCGTCCATTTATCTGGAGCATGACCGGCGGCGAGATTCGCTATCAAAGCGGGCTGGTGGACGCACTGGTCAACGATGGTGTTAAGGCAGTTAAACATGCGGTTGACGAGGCATTAGCACAAGGTGTACCCGCTCAGCATCGCAGCGAAAATTATGCCTTTTATCTCGAGCGTTTAAGCCGTTTCGATACCGCACAGCAGGCCAGTACGGCCACCATTCATCAGGTCTTTGCGCCGGAGGTGAAATTATGAGTGCACACAACAGCCGTGGTGAGCTGTGGCTCAGCCAACTCACTAATAATGCCGCACGCCGCGACGGACTCTGCCCGTCAGTACAGGTGGCAGACGCCGAACTCAACGGTGAAAGCGCGCGTTTTATTGCCGTCGTGCCGGATGCCAACAACCGCTATCCGCGTGCCGCACAGGGTGAAGTGGGCCTGCTGGAGGGCTGGACGCTGGCAAAAGTGGTTCAGGATACGATCGCTGAAGACGCCAACAATGCGGTGAAGCGGCCGATTATTGCGGTTATTGATGTCCCAAGTCAGGCATATGGTCGTCGTGAAGAGGGCTTTGGTATTCACCAGGCACTGGCGGGGGCTGCGGGTGCCTATGCACAAGCGCGGCTCGCCGGGCATCCGGTGATTGGACTGATCGTGGGCAAAGCGATGTCCGGTGCGTTTTTGGCGCATGGCTATCAGGCCAACCGGTTGATTGCCTTTAACGATCCGGCGGTGCAGGTGCATGCGATGGGCAAAGCCTCGGCGGCGCGTATCACGTTACGCACCGTGGAAGCGCTTGAAAAACTGGCCGCCAGCGTGCCGCCAATGGCCTATGACATCGGTAATTACGCGACCCTGGGCTTGCTGTCGTCGCTGTTGGACATCGCGAATCCTGATGCGCCAGCTGCAGATGATGTGGCGCGTGTCAAAACCACCCTGGCACAAGCGATTGACGATACGCGCCGCATGCCGGGCAGAGGATCACGCCTTGCTGCACCCAATCGCCAAAGTTCGGCACGGGTCCGCGAACGTCTGCGTGCCAGTTGGTAGTACCCAATAATAAAAATCTTTAAATCAACCTGCCGGCTGTCAGTATGCCGGACGCACGCGGCGTCCGGCCTCTGCGGCAACTGATAAATTCAACACCATCGCGTCAGTACTCACTCTTTTAATAACAAACAGGTGATTTATGACTTACGTGATTCTGCATGCGCTCGCCCCGATCTTCATCATCATGCTGTTGGGGTTTTGGGCCGGCAAAGCCAAAATGGTTGATAACAAAAACGTCTCATTACTCAATATCTTTGTGATGGATTTTGCCTTACCGGCAGCACTGTTTAGTGCCACGGTGCAGACGCCGTGGAGTAGTATTGTGGCGCAGACGCCATTGATTGTGGTGCTGACATTAGCGATGTGGATCGCCTATGCGGTGCTCTATTTTGTCGCCACCAAAATCTTCAAAAAATCGCCTCAGGACGCCGCGGTGCTGACGTTAACCGTGGCGTTGCCAAACTATGCCGCACTCGGCTTACCCATTCTTGGCAGCGTGGTGGGAGAAGGTTCAGCGACATCGCTCTCTGTGGCGGTCTCGATTGCCTGCGGTTCAGTGTTAATGACGCCGTTCTGCCTGCTGATTCTGGAGCGTGAAAAAGCGCGTCTTGCCGGGGAAACACAGCGCTCGACGCTGGCGATGTTACCCGTGTTGATGTGGCGTTCGGTGAAAAAACCGATTGTCTGGGGACCGCTGCTCGGCGTGGTGTTGTCAGCTATCGGCATTAAGATGCCTGACCTGGTGCTGACGGCGATTAAACCTTTGGGTCTGGCGGCAACCGCTGCGGCCCTGTTCCTCACTGGGGTGATCCTCTCGGCACGACAGTTGAAAATCAACAGTATGGTGATCAGCTCGACTGTAACCAAACTGCTGATTCAACCAGCGATAGCGTGGGGGATTGTGCTGCTGTTTGGTCTGCACGGTACCGTAGCCATCACTGCGATTCTGATGATTGCGCTGTCGGCTGGCTTCTTTGGTGTGGTGTTTGGCAATCGCTTTGGCGTTCAGTCACCTGATGCAGAAGCGGTACTGCTGCTCAGTTCGCTGCTGTCGATTTTGTCACTGCCGCTGTTTATTAGTTTAACTGCAGGAATTTAATCATGAACGTCCGCCCACACGATCTGCTCTGGCTACAGGCTGATGCCACCTTGCTCGATATTCAAGAGCCGTGGGTGGCGCAGCAGTGGAGCGTACGGCAGCCGGTGGTGGTGCGGCGTGATCGGATGCAGCAGGGCAATATCCCGATTGGCGTGCGTGGCGCAGTACGCCATCAGCGCGCGGCAGGTTGGGTGCAGGCGCGAGATGTGGTGCGTATTGACGCGCCTGAAACGCTGGTCGATCGCGCTGCCTCGCATGTGTTTCGTGCCTTACCCACGGTGCAGGCACTGATACAACTGCAACAGCAACGTTGGACCTGGTGTTGGGGCGTGACCGGCAGCACCGGTTTTGCCCTGGCAACGTCACTGCCCGTTCTGCACGCGGACAGTGACCTTGATCTGCTGATCCGCGCGCCGCAGCCGCTTGACCCAGACGAACTGGCGGTGTGGCAGCGGCAACTTGCGCGTTTGCCCTGTCGCGTGGACACCCAGGTTGAGACGCCGGTCGGGGCTTTTGCCCTTAACGAATGGCTGCGCACCGGGCGCGTGTTATTGAAAACCGCGCAAGGCCCGCGTCTGACCGATCTTCCCTGGACGGAGGAAAACCCATGAAAACGCTCTTCACCTTTCCCGGGCAAGGTACCCAGCGTGCTGGCATGTTGCATGCCTTGCCACGGGATGAAACCTGGCACACCGCTCATGCGGTGCTGGGTGATGAACTCCGGCAACTGGACTCCGTCGACGCGTTGCAACACACCCGTGCGGTGCAATTGACGTTGCTGATCACGGCGGTTTCAGCTGCGAGACAGCTGATCGCCAAAGGCGTAGAGCCGGACATGGTGTGCGGTTTGTCTATCGGCGCTTATCCTGCGGCCGTCATCGCCGGGGCGTTGGATTTTAAAGATGCCCTAAAGCTGGTGGCACTACGTGGTGAACTGATGGAGCAAGCCTATCCGCAAGGCTATGGTTTAACCGCCATCAGCGGCATGACCCTGGCGCAGGTTGAAGCGCTGGTGGATAACCGCCAGAGCTTTATTGCCAACATCAATGCGGAAACTCAGATTGTGATTGCCGGCAGCGATGCCGCAATGGCCGCCGTGGCGCAGCAGGCTCTGGCGCAGGGCGCACAACGCGCGCACCGACTGGCGATCAGCGTGCCATCGCATTGCGCTTTGCTTTCGCAACCGGCACAGCAATTGAAAGCAGCAATGGACAGCATCAACGTGCAACGTCCACATCTGGCGTATTTAAGCGGCAACAGTGCGCGCGTGCTGTGGCAGCCGGAACGGATCGCTGAGGATCTGGCGATGAACATGGCGCGCAGCGTTCGCTGGCATGAAGCGATGGTGGCAGCCAGAGAACGGGACGTCAGATTGGTGATTGAGATGCCACCCGGTGAAGTGCTGACGGGATTAACCCGAAATGTGCAGTGTCAGGGCGAGTGTCTCGCACTGGAGCGCAACGGCGAAGAGCTGGCGCTGCGCTTGTTTCAGCGGCTGGCCGGGACGAGTTGATTTTTTTCCTGCAAACTCAACGCGAACATACGTCCCTCGGCAACTAACGCCAGCAGGTTAGGATCGTGTTCGCGGTTGCGGGGAAACACAATGGCGATGTGTTGGCGCATCTGATACGGCTCTGCCAGACGCAAAAAGCGCAGATCGTTCTCATACTGTTTGCGCATTCTGCCCGGTACCAATGAGTAACCCATGCCGGCCTGCACCAGACTCAGCATCGAGAAAATATCGTTAACGCGCGTGATGATGTTGGGTTCAAAACCGGCGACATGGCAGGCTTCCTGAAAACCGGTAAAGGTGGCGAATCCTTCGGCCAGAGAGACAAATGGCTTGTCGCTGTAGGCTCGCAGATCAATGTCATCGCTGTTTTCGCTGTCATCGTTCTGAGGGACGGCGAGAAAAATATCATCCTGAAACAGCGCGACCTGTTCAAAGACCTTGTCATCAATCTCCGCTTCACTGACTGAAATGATGATGGCATCCAGTTGATTGGCCTTCAGTGCGCGCAGCAGCAACTCGTTGGAACCCATGGTGAGATTAAGCTCAAGTTCCGGGCGGCGCAGTTTCATTTTCATGATCAGGCGCGGCACGGTTTCCAGCGACAGCGAATAAAGCGTTCCCACGCGTAGATTACCCAGCCCCATTCCCGCGGTACGTTGCGTCTCATCAATGCCCTGGCTAAGTGTCGCCAGCGCCTCACGGCTGTATTCAAGCAGCGTCCAGGCGGCGGGAAGTGCCACTAAGTGACGGCCTTTGTGTTCAAACAGCGGGCAACGCAGGCTCTCTTCCAGCGTATGCAGCGCACGGTGCACGCTGACCGTGCTCAGCCCAAGGGTTTCTGCGGCTCTGGCGAGGTTTTCACTTTCCATATAGCAGCTAAAAATCAGCAGCTTGCGCACGGTGAGATCGTTATCGAGGGTCAGTTTCATGCCGGTTTCACATCGTGAATCAGGGGGCTATTATAACGCCCTATGTGATGCGGTCGCCATAAATGGCGACCCTATATTATTTCCGTAGGGGGCGCATTTAGGTGCAAACCGGGCACATAGGTAACACTTTAGACCGGGCACATGGGTAACAGTTATGAATTGGCATAGCAGAGGAGACTCACTATGCCCTGGACTGAGACTGTTACCATGCAACGCCTTCATTTCATCCTCGCCTGCCAGGCAGGCGATAAATCCATGACCGAGCTTTGCCACCTTCACGGCATTAGTCGAAAAACCGGCTATAAATGGCTGAAGCGATTTAATGCTGAAGAGCTCTCCTCTGTTGAAAATCGCTCCCGTGCCCGTCTCACGCAGCCAGAAAAAATCCCTCCGGATATA